>JALREG010000022.1 GCA_023253905.1 Burkholderiaceae bacterium | reverse complement strand
TCGGAGCGAGGCTGTTTCAAGCTGGATCGACTACCAGAACCGCAGGCGCCTGCCGCCTGGCCGCTAAGCTGGCCCGCTTGGCGAGTGGCGCAAGCTCTAAGACACAGAGCGCGTCAAGGTAGGGCGCAACGGGGATGGGCGGTCGAGGCCGCCGCCCTGAGGAGTTTGGGGCCGGGAAACCGGCCCCTCTTTTTTTGGGGCTGGGCGCACAATGACGGCAGACACCGGACGCCGGCTTGAGTCAAGAATTGGAGCCCTGGGCGCTGAGCCCCATCCCGGCACGGGCCGCTTGCCTTCGTCGACCGCTGGCTGTTCGATTTCGACCATCGTCAGGGGTATGCGGCGAGGGTGGATGATCTGACCGCGGTATTGATCGCCTCGCACCAGGTGTACCAACCGGCCAAACGCTTCTAAAGACGCGGCACGACGCCGCGCGACTGCGGTTCGGCGAGGAAGTCGAAGTCCACCCCCTGGTCGGCCTGGGTAACGGTTTTTAGAAACAGTTGTCGGTAGCCGCGAGGGGCGGAGGGCACGGTCTGCTGTCGCCCGGCAGCGCGTTGCGCGAGTTCCTCCGCACTGACAAGGAGCTCGAGCGATCGCCGTGCGACCGAGAGCCGAATCCGATCGCCAGTGCGTACCAGTGAAAGCGGGCCGCCTACCGCGGACTCGGGCGTGACATGCAGCACGACGGTACCGAAGGCCGTCCCGCTCATTCGTCCGTCAGAGATTCGGACTGCATCTTTTACGCCTTGTCGCAGCAGCTTCCGCGGTATGGGAAACGCACCCGCCTCCGGCATGCCTGGCGCGCCTTTGGGGCCAATGTTTCGCAAGACCAGTACATCGCCCGGATACACGTCGAGGTCGTCCCGGTCGACGCGGGCGGCGAGGTCGGCAGCGTCCTCGAACACAAACACCCGGCCCTCGTGCTCCATCAGGGCAGCCGAGGCAGCCGATTGTTTGATGATGGCGCCTCCGGGCGCGAGATTGCCGCGCAGCACCGCAATACCGCCCTCGGGGTAGATGGGGGCCTCGCGGGTGCGAACCGTTTGCTGTGGAAACGAGGGCGCCGCTGCATCAAGCTCTTCGCCCAGGGTGCGTCCGGTCACTGTGAGCGCGTGCAGCTTCAGCAGCGGGCGCAGTTCACGGAGAAGCGTCGCCATGCCGCCCGCGGCGTGAAAGTGCTCCATGTAGTGCTCGCCTGACGGTTTCAGGTCGAGCAGCACGGGCGTGTCGCGAGACATGCGGTCGAGCGCGTCGAGGTCGAAGCGAAAACCCAGCCGACCGGCGAGCGCTGCCAGATGCACGATGCCATTGGTCGAGCCGCCGATCGACAGCAGCACGCGGAAGGCATTGTGAAACGCGTCTTCGGTGATGATCTGTCTCGGCGTCAGGCGACTGGCGGCAAGACGGACCGCCTGCAAGCCGGTGAGCTCGGCGGCCCGCATCCGGTCTGCGGTGACCGCCGGGGGGGTGGCTGCGCCGGGCACGCTCATGCCCAGCGCCTCGACCACGCAGGCCATCGTGCTGGCCGTTCCCATTACAGAGCAGGTTCCCACGCTCGGGACCAGCTGGTCATTGACCGCAGCGATCTCCTGGTCGTCAATTTCTTCGGCGCGGTAGCGTGCCCAATAACGGCGGCAGTCGGTGCACGCGCCGACCGTCTGTCCTCGGTGTGAACCGGTGAGCATCGAGCCGGTGACCAACGCAATGGCCGGGATGTCGGCCGACGCTGCGCCCATCAGCTGCGCCGGAACAGTCTTGTCGCAGCCCCCAATCAGTACCACCGCATCCATGGGCTGCGCCCGAATCATTTCCTCGGTATCAATCGCCATGAGGTTGCGCAGATACATGCTGGTGGGATAGGCGAAGCTTTCATGGACCGAGATGGTGGGAAAGCGCACCGGAAGCCCGCCCGCGAGCAGAATGCCGCGCTGGACGGCTTCGATCAGCTGCGGCATGTTGCCGTGGCAAGGGTTATAGCCGCTCGCCGTGTCAGTGATGCCGATCACGGGGCGGGACAGCGCGTCGTCGGTATAGCCCGCGCCTTTGATGAACGCCTTTCTGAGAAACAATGAAAAGCCGGCATCGCCATAACTGGTGAGACCCCTGCGCATGCCTGAGGGCGAGTCGTCAGGGGCGCTGGGTGTTGCCGGGTTCGGACTGGGTGGTTGACGGTCGGTCACGATGCGCCTCGTTATGCACAGGAGGTTAGTGCGGGTTGGCCCCGCGTTCTTCGGGGATGTCGTCCTCAGTGACGGGCTGCGCGGAACGCGGCGTGTCGTCACTGCTGAGAATGGCACGCATGGGTTGGGCATGAAAGCCGAATCGGGCCAGAAGTCCCTCGAGAGCGCCGCTTGCGAGGACCTGGTATTCGATGAGCCGTGCGCCTCCAATCGGATCGCCAGCCTCAGCGGTGAGTGACGGGTGGCACATGAGGACCGACCCGTCCGCGGCATGAGCCAGCCAGCCCGCGAGGAGCGATTCATAGGCGGCCGCATCCGCATCGAAGCCATATACGCCCGCGAGGGCGGCGTTCATTCGAAGTCCCCGTTCCTGTGCCTCGCGTCTCAGCGCGTAGCCGCCCAGGCTGGCAATGACGGCGGCCTTCAACCGGGTTCCAACGGGTAGCGAAGCGGGCGGTATGGCGGCGACCACGCGCTGCGCGGGAACGGTACAACGCAGCCACGGCTGCTGGTTGGTGCGATAGCGGGCGGTGAGTTCATCGAGAAGCTCCGCTCGAACCCCGGGGAGTTGATGAACGTGTTGATGGCCATCGATATAGTCTGGTGCGCGCCCCATCGCGGCCTCGAACGAATTGAGCTGAAGGCGGATCTCTGCCCGGATCGAACGCCGGTCAAGCCGCCGGGTGTAGGCGTCCAGAATCAGTGATCGCAACGCCTGCGGGGCCCTGTCCAGCGGGCGCTCGGTCAGGTCGAGATGGAGCCCGATATCGGTGGGCAGGGTGGTGCAGCCTCGAAGCGCCTGCACGGACGAGGGCCAGCTTGCTCCGCCCGTCATGCAGCCAAGCGCCTGAATAGTTCGCGTTTCGGCGAGCTCAAGGATGGCGGCATCGATGCCTGGGTGCAGACCGAAGTCGTCGGCCGCCACGCAGATCCGCCGCCGTAGCCCGTGCGGCCCGTGAGCGGTGAGTGTCATCTCGGCACGCCGTGGCAGAGCACGCGCGCCTCCGGGCGTGAAGAATCAAAGCGCCAGAGGCTCGAGCCGCGCCATTCGCGCACACGCTCGGCAGCCCCCAGCGCCGGATAATTTGCATCGGCCTGCGTAAAACCGATGATCCAACTGCGAGGCTGGGCGCAAAGGCTTTCCACCAATCGATCGGGTGTGAGAAGTGTCTGCTCGCCAAGCACAGGATTGAACCGCCGCGCATCGGCCAGTTCCTTGCGCCAGTTGTCACGGCTGCGGACGAATGCCTGGTCATCCCAGCGCTCGACCACGCGGATCGGCGCCTGCAGGCGGGCGTAGAGGCCCGCATCAAAGTCGAAGCGGTTGAGCATGAAGACTGCATCGCCTGGCTGCGATTGGGTTCCGATCCAGCGCGAGAGGTCGCGGCTCGATGGTGTTGGCCGATAGGCGATCACAATCACCGCGATCAGACTTCCCACGATGCCAAACGCCGCTGCCCCCTGCCAGAGTCGGATCGCGGTAGCTCCCGGATGGCCTCGGGCGCGTAAGCCCGCGGCAGCCAGGAGCGCGAGCGGCGGTACGGCTGGAAGCACATAGCCCACCAGCTTTGAACGTGGCATGGAGAAAAACAAAATGACGACGGCAGCCCAGATCCAGCAAAGGACCGTGAGGTCACGCTCGGGGCCAACAGCTAATCGATCACCGATTGCACGGCGAGCAATCCAGGCGAGCCAGGGCAGGAAAAACAGGGCGAGTACCGCTGGGTAGAACCACACGGGCTGCTGGTTGTTGAAGCCCCCGGTAGCAAATCGCGTGAAGTGCTGATAGACGAAAAAATAGTCGAGAAAGCCCGGGTGAATGCGCTCCATGAACAGGAACCAGGGGGCGGCGATCAGCACGAACACCACCGGACCTTCAGGGCAGTTGATGAAGGTTTGAATGATGGTGCGCCAACGCCCGGAGAGGAGAAGCCAACCCCCGATGACACCTGCCGGGATCACGATGCCGATGAGTCCCTTTGCAAGGACGCCGAGTGCAGCGGCGGCCCATGCCACTCTGAGTGCTGTGCGGCCCGTGTGTGGGTCGCTGTCCATCCGCAGCGCTGCGTGGGCAAGCGCGACAATGGTGAGCGTGATCAGCCCAGCCACCAGCATGTCGAGATTGGCGTACTGGCCGGCCACCAGCGCAAGTGGCTGGGCGAGCAGGGCGAGCGCTGCGAGATTGGCGGGACGTGGGCCCAGCCAGCGCCGTATCAGCCAGTAGGGGCTCGCTACCGCCAGCGAAAAGCCGATAGCGGGCGCGACACGGGCAGCCCACTCGGTCAGACCCAAAGCTGCCAGCGAGCTTGCGGTGATCCAGTAAAAAAGCGGCGGCTTGTGAAAATAGGGCAGACCGTTGAGCGTGGGGGTGAGCCAGTCACCCGATCGCAGCATCTCCCAGGCTACGCCGGCGTAGCGGCCTTCGTCGGGCAACAACAGAGGCCGCAGCCACGCTGTGCATGACGTGAGAACAAACGCCAGGCAGGCGAGCTTGAATGCGGTGCGAAGCGCCTCGCCGTCGGTGCGCAGAGGCCCGACGTTCATTGGGCAGGGGGCTCCAGACCGCGGCCGGTTCGCGCCGACACCACGAAAAGCGGCCGTGACTTGACCTCTTCAAAGATCCTGCCAACGTATTCGCCCACGACGCCCAGTGAAAACAGCTGAATGCCCGAGAACAACATGAGGCCCACGACGATGGTGGTCCAACCGGAGACGTCGTTTCCGAAAAGGAAATAACTGGCGATGAGCAGAATTGCGTAAAGCAATGCCGGAATGGCAAGCAGGAGCCCTGCGAGGCTCACCGCGCGAAGGGGCCATTTGGTGAAGGCGGTGAGGCCGTCAAGCGACAACCGGATCAGATCAAGCGCACCGAAGCGTGTGACGCCAACCGTACGGTCTTCTGGGGTGTAAGGCAAGGCTACGGTGCGAAAGCCCACCCAGGCGTACAGGCCCTTCAAAAACCGGTTGCGCTCAGGCATGGCAAGCAGTGCATCGACGACCCGCCGGTCCATCAGCCGGAAATCGCCCGCTCCGGGTGGCACTTCAAATCGATCGGCGGCGTTCAGAAGGCGGTAAAAAATGCCGGTGCCTGCGCGCTTGAAGGCACTTTCACTGCTCCGGTCTTCGCGCACTGCGTAGACCATTTCGGCGCCCCTGCGCCAATGGTCGACAAAGGCTTCAATCATGGCGGGCGGATGCTGGAGGTCGGCATCGATCATGACGACGACCTCGCCGCGAGCGTGCATGAGGCCGGCGGTGAGCGCGGCCTCCTTGCCAAAATTGCGTGACAGTTTAAGGAGTACCAACCCGGTTACGCTGCCCGCCTTGATCTGATCCTCGACCCAGGTGGCGGTGTCGTCGCTGCTGCCGTCATCGACCACCAGAATTTCGCACCGATCTGCGCATCGCGCGAGCGTATCGGCGAGCAACGGAAGCAGGCGGGCAAGGTTCGCCCTCTCGTTCTTGCACGGAACGATGCAGGAGAGCGACTCCGGTAGGGCGGCGAGTACGGTGGTCATTATTGAATCCGATTATAGTCGCGCAGCCAATTCCTCGACGGTGTGGTTGACACCGTGGCGGCGGGTCCGTATGGTTCGCCGCCATCTCGTGCCGGGCGTGCCGGTGCATAAGCGGGGTCAGAGGATCATTGCTCATGGAGATCGCAATTCTTGGGGGCGGTCACGGCTGCCACGCTGCGGTGGCCGACCTGTCGGAGCAGGGGCATCAGGTGCGGTTCTGGCGACGCGATCGGGCGGCACTGCAGGCGCTGCGCGATGCAGGGGGGATCCTCCTGAAAGATGCTGCCGGGTCCAGACGGGTGCCGGTTCACCGCGTGTGCGATGAAATCGGCGACGCGATTCGGGGTGCCGAACTGATCGTGCTCCCCACCCCGGCGACGGCCCAACGAGATATCGCTACGTGGGCCGCACCGTATCTGTCGGACGGACAGGTGGTGTTCCTCGCCCCGGGCACGTTGGGCAGTTACCTGATGAGCCGATGGGTGGCGGCGGAGGGTAGTCGGGCCCGGGTGACCTGGGCGGAGACCGGGACCTTGCCGTATCTCGCCCGACTGCATGGACCGAACGAGGTCAATGTCACGATTCGGGCAGTACGGCTTCCGACCGGGGTTTTTCCTTTCGCCGACGCTCGGCGCGCGCTCGCCGTGATCGGAAAGGCATTCCCGAGTGTCCATGGTTGCGGCAACGCACTATCCGGGGCGCTCATGAACGCGGGCCCGATCATCCATCCTCCGCTGGTCGTGATGAATGCGGCCCCGCTTCAGCATCACGCTCGATGGGATATTCACTCCGAGGGTACCCAACCCGCAGTCCGCGCGGTCACCGATCGGCTTGATGCCGAGCGGATCGCCGTCCGCGAGGCTTTGGGCTATCCGGCGCCTCACTATCCGCTCGCCGATCACTACACCACTGATCGGTGGATGTACGGCGACGCGCATCGAAAGCTTCAGAAGTCAGGCGACTGGCGCGAGCATATCGATCTGACGAACCACCGCTATATTACGGAGGACATCGAGCTGGGCCTGTCGCTTCTGGCGTCGGTCGCACGCTGGGCGGGCGTTGACGCACCGGTCTCGCATGGGTTGCTTGCGATCGCTGGGGGTTGGCTGGGGCGCGATCTGCGCGAGGGGGCGCGCAGTTTTGAGGCGCTGGGCCTCGCGAGCCTGAGCATCGAGGCGCTCGCGCGGGGCCTTGAAGACGGGACCGGGTTATGACCGTCGTCGGCCGTCCACGTTTTGCAGCGGCTGGGGCCGGGCGAATGGGACGAAGCATTGCGCTGGCGTTTGCCTGGGCTGGATATCGCGTCAGCCTGGTCGACCTCAAGCCCCGCTCGCCTGCTGATCGGGATCGGCTAGCGGCCGAGATTGAAGCCGAGCTCCGCGCGAGTCTCGCCGCGCTGGTGGATCTGGGGGCGCTCGAAGCCGATCAGGTGTCGGGGCTCCTCGCGAGAATCGAATGCGTCTTCGCCAACGACGCCCACCAGGCATTGGCGGCCGCGCTTCTGGTTTTCGAGGGGGTTCCCGAGACCATGGAGGCCAAGCAAGCGGCCTTTTCGATCTTGTCTGCGGCCTGCAGCCGCGACGCCATTCTCACCTCGACCACCAGCAGCATTCTGGTCACTCAACTGGCGCCGCTGGTGTCCCATCCGGAACGCTTTTTGAATATTCACTGGCTGAACCCGGCCTATCTGATCCCGGTGGTGGAATTGTCGGTTCATCCTGGCACCGATCCGGGCGTGGTGACCCGTGCGCGCTCGCTGATGGAAGCTATTGGCAAGATCCCGGTGGTCTGTGGCGCAACGCCAGGCTACATCGTGCCGCGCCTGCAGGCACTGGTCATGAACGAAGCCGCGCGCATGATCGAGGAGGGGGCCGCGACAGCCGAGGAAATCGACCGTGCGACCCGGTTCGGAATGGGGCTTCGCTTCGCGGCAATCGGGGTCGTCGAGTTTATTGACTTCGGCGGTGCTGACATTCTTCATCATGCGAGTCGCGAGATGTCGGCATCGGTCAGCGCCGAGCGCTACCGCGCGCCTGAGGTGATCGGTCAGATGATTGCCGACGGGGCGCTGGGATTGAAAAGCGGGCGAGGTTTTTACGACTATTCGGAACGTGATGTTGTCGCGTATCGGCGGGACGTGTTGTCCCGCACCCTGGGCATGCTTCGACATTCGGGTGGCTTCCGACCTGCCTCCCGTGACACAATTTCCTGAGAACGACAGGCGGCAAGCGAGCCGCTCATGACAACCACCCTGGAGGATGCCCCGATGATTCGTCGTCATACGCTTGGTTTGGCCGCCGCAGCACTGCTGATGTCCGCCGTGGTTCCCGCCTCGGCCCAACAGGTGACGCTCCGGGCGGTGAACGCCTTTCAGGAGGGCACGACCTATGCGCGAAATTTCGAGCGCTTCGTCGAAAAGGTGAATCAGGAGGGCAAGGGACTGGTTCAAATCAACTACCTGGGTGGGCCGAAGGCCATTCCCACCATGGAACAGGGCGCAGCGCTTCGGAATGGCGTGGTCGACCTGTCGAACACGACGACATCGTTCATTGCCAGTGTCTCGCCTGAGTCGCTCGCGGTGAACTATGCGTCGGTGCCCTGGGCCGAGATGCGCCGCAACGGCACGGTGGACTTCCTCAATAAGCTCATGATGGA
>JALREG010000425.1 GCA_023253905.1 Burkholderiaceae bacterium | reverse complement strand
GAAGGTTGCGATCTGCGAGACCGCATGCTCGCCATATTTGTTGCGCACGTACTCGATCACGAGCTGGCGCTTGTCCTGGCAGAAGTCGATATCGAAGTCGGGCATCGACACGCGCTCGGGGTTCAGGAACCGCTCGAACAGTAGCGCGTACGGAATGGGGTCGAGATCGGTAATACCGAGTGCCCAGGCCACGATGGAGCCCGCCCCCGATCCGCGCCCCGGGCCCACAGGAACATTGTTCCGCTTAGCCCAGTTGATAAAGTCGGCCACGATCAGGAAGTAGCCCGAGAAGCCCATCTTCTCGATAGTGTCGCACTCGTAATCGAGCCGGCTGCGATAAGACTCCCATCGGTCGGCCGCGACATCGGGCCCGAGGCGGCGCTGCAGGCCTTCGAGCGACAGGTCGCGCATATGCTGATCGAGCGTGACCCCATCGGGTACCGGATAGAGCGGCAGGCGAGGCTTGCCCAAGGTCATGGGTACGCTACAGCGCCGGGCAATTTCAACACTGTTTTGAAGAGCGACGGGGAGATCGGCGAACAGCTCGGCCATTTCCTGCTGCGACCGGAAGTGCATGGCCCCATCAAAGCGCCGCGACCGCCTCGGATTGGCGAGGATCTCACCCTCGGCGATACAGACCCGCGCCTCGTGCGCGCGGAAGTCATCGGTGAGGAGATACTGAACCGGCTGCGTGGCAACCAGGGGCAGATCAAGCCGGGCGGCCAGGCGCGCAGCAGCAATCGTTTGTGTGGCTGACTCGGGCTGCTCGGTGCGCTGTACCTCGAGATAGAACGCGCCGGGAAAACGCTGTGCCCAGCGCAGGGCCGCCGGGGTGGCCTGCGCGAGACTGCCGGTGAGGAGTGCCTGCCCAACCTCGCCGTGATGCGCACCCGAGAGCGCGATCAGGCCTTCCCCCGCACGCCCCCCATCCGCAGCCGGCTCGTCAAACCACTCGGCCCGGATTTCGCCCCGACCGCGGTATTCGTTCTCCAGCCAGGCACGACTCAGCAGCGCGCACAGGCGCAGATACCCGGCGGCATTCCGCGCGAGCAGCAGCATCCGGTAGGGTCGGTCGCGCTCGGTTTCGTTGGTGATCCAGGCATCGACCCCGCAGATCGGTTTGATCCCGGCGGCACGCGCCGCTTTGTAAAACTTCACCCAGCCAAACAGATTGGCGAGATCGGTCATGGCGAGCGCCGGCTGCTGATCGGCCTGTGCAGCCTCCACCAATGCGTCGATGCGAACGATCGAGTCGCTGATTGAATATTCGGTGTGGACCCGCAGGTGGACGAAACGGGGGGGGTTCATGCGTAAAATTCTACCCGCCTGGCCGATCAACGGTATGGCAACATCCATTCGATCCGCATGCCGGGTCTCGGCTGCAGCATCATCGAATTCCCTTGCGTTTTGAGAAAGCATGCGCTTACCTTCCTTCCATTGCCCCGCCGCTCTGCCACGACGATCCGGAAAACCCGAGTGAATTTCCCCGCCTCACCCCGTGGTGCCGCGTGGCTGATGGTGGGTTGCGCCGTGCTCTGGAGCAGTGCCGGGGCGCTCACCCGCATGCTGGAGAACGCACGCGGGTTCGAACTGAGCTTCTGGCGCAGCCTGTTCTGCGCCATCGCCATGTTGGCAATCCTGACGGTGCAGGAACGCGGCCGCCCGGTCGGGGCGGTGCTCAGAATGGGTTGGACTGGCCTCTTCTCCGGTCTGATGTGGGCGGTGATGTTCACCTGCTTCATGATCGCGCTCACGCGGACCAGCGTCGCCAACACGCTTCTGGTGATCGGGTTGGCGCCGCTCCTTGCAGCGCTGCTTGCCCGCGTCGTTCTCGGCCAGACCATCCGCCACATCACCTGGGCAGCGATCATCGCGGCCGGGGCCGGCATTTGGTGGATGGTGCACGAGGCGATCTCAGCGGAGGGCCTCACCGGCATTCTCATCGCGCTGGGTGTGCCGCTTGCGTCCGCCATCAACCTGGTCACCCTGAGACGGATGCACGCCGAGCTCGATCTCGCACCAGCGGTTCTGCTGGGCGCCCTGATCTCATGCGCGGCCATGCTGCCACTCGCCTGGCCGCTCAACACCGGTGGACGCGATCTCCTCATTCTTGCCTTCCTTGGCGCGTTTCAACTGGCACTGCCATGCTGGCTGATGGTGCGTGCGCTTGCCTGGTTGGCGCCCCATGAAGTGGCGTTGATCGCACTCCTGGAAGTGGTGCTGGGCCCGCTCTGGGCCTGGCTGTTCGTGGGCGAGGCCACACCCGCCGCCACGTTGCAGGGCGGCGTGGTGGTGCTCGCCGCACTGGTCGTCAATACCCTGGCCACGCGAAGTTTGCCGCGCTGACTTGGTGCACCCTCAGCGCACGCGAGCGCGCGCAAACATTGCGATTCGCTCACCATAGGCGCGTGCCGTATCCAGGTCGCCCTGGGGCGGGCTTTGCTCGGGTGGCAGGTTGTCCGCCTGCGCCATGACGCCAATCGACGAACCAATTCGGTTCATCTGCTCAGGCGCACCCGCGGTCGCCGAGGGCATCATGGCGTTACCCACCCAGACCATGCCGTGCTGCATCGCAAGCGTGACGAAATACATGAGGGTGGAGTATTTGTCGCCGCTCATGGCAAGCGAGCACGTGAAGCCGCCCGCCAGCTTGTCCTTCCAGGCTTGAGAGAACCAGGCCCGGGAAGTCGCGTCAGCGAAGGTTTTGAAGACGCCCGAGGGTCCACCCATGTAGGTGGGCGCGCCAAAGACAATCCCGTCGGCTTCAGCCAGCAACTCCCATCCCTGATCGTCGATCGTACTCACATCGAGCCATTCGGCGCGAGTTCCGGTGACCGATGCGGCGCCCTCCCGGAGCGCCTGGGCAACCCGGCGCGTGTGACCGTAGCCGGAGTGGTAGGCAATGACGATGAGCGACATGAACGCTGGCTCCTGGGTCAGGGCAGATCGAAAACCAGCACTTCGGCCGCATTGCCCGATTCGAGCGTCAGTTCGGGTTCGTCAACCAGCATCGCCGCATCGCCCGCCACAAGCGGGCTGCCATTGACATGAAGCGAGCCTCGGGCCAAATGAA
>JALREG010000357.1 GCA_023253905.1 Burkholderiaceae bacterium | reverse complement strand
GAGCTACCCCATGCCATCGCTCGCCGAGGGCGCGGAAGCCGATCTGCTGCGCGGGATGTATTGCTTCAAGACCTTTGAAGGTCGCCCTGCTGCCGATGGTCGCACCGCACCGTCCGTGCGCCTTCTTGGCTCGGGCACCATCCTGCTCGAAGTTATCGCCGCGGCCGAGATCCTCGCTGCGGATTGGGGCATTGGCAGCCAGGTGTTCTCAGTCACCAGTTTTGGCGAACTCGCGCGCGAAGCCCGCGAGGCCCAGCGGACCGATCGTCTCGACGCGCTGGGCGCCGTCCCCTCCTCACCCACCACGCTCGAGCGCCTGCTTCCGGGCCATGCCCCCGTCATTGCCGCCACCGATCATGTGAGAGCCTGGCCGCAACTCATTGCGGAATATGTCGATGCCCGCTACGTCACGCTGGGCACTGACGGATTCGGGAGGAGCGACACCCGCGAGCAGCTAAGGCGCTTCTTCGAGGTTGACCGCTACCAGGTCGTGCTGTCCGCGATCAGAGAATTGGTACGCGCCGGCACGATCGAAGCCACGCAGTTCGAGGCAGCGCGCCAACGCTACGCTGCGGAGGCGGTCTCCAACCCGCCCTGGGAGCGCTGAGGCGGCGCCTGTCGGATCAGGTGCGCTTCAACAAACCCCTGTAGCCGCTCAGCCGACGTGGGCTTGGAAAACACCGCCACGCCGGCAAGCGCGCGGAGTTCCTGCCCACCCTGCAGCCCGTTTTCGGCAAGCATTGCCACCAGGTGAACCGCATCGAATTCATGGTGCTCGCGCACCTTCCTTACAAGCGCAGGTCCATCCAGCCCCAGCGCCGTCAGGTCCAAAATCACAACGCTTGGACGGTAACGCTCAATCATCAGCACTGCCTCAAGGCTGTCCGCCGCCGTCAACACATTGATCGGCCACCCCCACCCCCGGATCAGTCCGGTGTAGGCCCCGGCGGTATCGCCAGCGCTCTCTACCACCAACACGCAAAGGGTCGCGGGATCTGAGCGAAACCGGTCACCGAGCACACCGCGCTGGCGTCGGATGGCATCAACCGAGGCCACGCTGATCCGCCGATGGCCGCCTCGCGTACGCCAAGCCATCAGTTCCCCGCGCTCCACCATCACCTGCACAGTCGTACTCGACAGACCGAGCCGCCGAGCCGCCTCGGACGTCGTGCATACAAGTCGGGGCATATTGGGTAAGTCAGGCGCATTCATGAGCCATTCACCGTTTCATGGATCAACAGACCCGCAGTTGGCGCCGGCCGCGCCGGATCTTCAAGCAATTTCCCCCTGAACGGCCGCTTCGCAAAGACCTGCGGACGGTCGATTGACCGGACTCAAGCTGGCCAGCCATCGACCGATACCTTTATGGGGGCGAGCACGGTGATCCACACCATCGCGTCCCCGCCTCAAGTCGGACGAATTAGGGCCGATACCTCTTTCAGGTCGGACAACGCTGCTGGAGCAGACAACATGCGAATGAACAAGCGGGCACTTGGCGAGTACGGATCGGTTAAAGTCCAGGCAGATGTCGCCAGTTCCGACCGGGTCGGGCTGATCAAGATGATGTTTGACGCCCTGATCGACACGCTGGTGATGGCCGAGGCCCAAATCCAGCGCAATGACATCAACGGAAAGTGGGAAAGCATCTCGCGCGCAAGCCGTATCGTGCTGGGCCTTCAGGCCTCGCTCGATCATGAGAAAGGCGGCGAACTCGCCTCCAACCTCGACGAGCTTTACGCCTACGTCTCGCGTCGCCTCATCCATGCCAACGCCAACAACGATCCGGCCATCATCGCCGAGCTCCGTGGGCTGATGGGCGAAATCCGCGAAGCCTGGGCGACCATCCAGCCCCCGGTCGATGCCTCGATTTCCCGCATGGCGGCGTAAAGCCACCAGGCTGGCAACGCTGCCAGCGCCAATAAGAACGGGCCCCTGGGGGCCCGTTTCATTTTCTGCTGTCGCAACGCTCAGGCGGCTCGCTGCTGCTGGATGTAGCGATTGATCGCCAACTCTTCAAAAGCGCGCTGCTCGACCTTTTCTGCAGCCTCGTTCGCCTTGAGATCCTCGCGTTCGATGAGGGCCTCGTATTTGTTCTGCTCCTGCTCGGTACGCTGCAGATCCCGAAGCGCGGCCGCGTGCACCGCTCGCGCCGCGTTCATATCCTGAACCGTACGCTCCATCAGGCCACCGATCTGAACCAGAAAATTCCGGTATGACACCGTCTGCGAGATGCCGTGCGCCCTGTCCTGCCCGTCGCGCAGCCGTCGCGTGTAGTCGGCATAGAGATCCTGAAGACGCTGCATCTGAGCTTCCAGCTGCGATACACGCGCCGCCGCACGGAGACAGCCTTGGCGGGCAAGGTCTACCGCCTTAGCGCTACGGTCGAGCAGCACTTCCCAGCAATGACGCCGATCCACGTTAGCCTCCCATCACTTTAAGTAACCCGGATTGGGTAGTCAGGTAATCGGCACGTTCATGCATATCTTGACGAAGAAACTGCTCGAGTTGACCCCGCATCCGGATCGCCTCATCAAGCTCCGGATTGGTGCCGGCCTGATAGGCGCCCACCTGAATGAGGTCGGCGTTTTGCTGATAAAGCGTCCAGAGCCGACGAAAGCGATTGGCGATCCGCATCTGCTCAGGCGGAAGAATGTTCTGCGCAACCCGCGACACCGACCCGGTGAGGTCGATTGCCGGGTAGTGCGCCGCATCAGCCAGCGCCCGCGACAGCATGACCTGCCCGTCCAGCGACGCGCGGGCAATGTCAACGATCGGATCAGAGCGATCATCGCCTTCAGCGAGAACCGTATAGATAGCGGTGATCGAACCATGTCCGCCCCGGCCCACGCCTGCCCGCTCGATCAGATTGGGCAGCAGACTGAATACGGACGGGGGATACCCCTTGGAGGCGGGCGGCTCGCCAATGGCAAGCCCAATCTCACGCTGCGCATGCGCCACCCGGGTCAGGCTGTCGAGCAGCAACAGAACATGGCGCCCCGCGTCGCGGTGGTACTCCGCAATCACATGCGCCAGATGGGCTGCCTTCAGGCGCTGCACTGCTGATACATTCGCCGGCGCTGCCACCACAACCGAACGGGAAAGCCCCTCCTCGCCCAGCGACTCGGTGATGAACTCCTGCACCTCGCGGCCACGCTCACCGATCAAACCGATCACGACGATGTCGGCGTTGGTGAAGCGGGTCATCATGCCGAGCAGCACGCTTTTGCCAACGCCAGAGCCCGCGATCAGGCCAATGCGCTGCCCGCGTCCCATCGTCAGAAGACCATTGACCGCCCGCACGCCGGTATCCAGCACATCGCGGATCGGACCGCGCTCCATCGGGTTGAGCGGCATGCCTTGCAGACCCACCGGATCCCGGCAGTCAGGCGCGGGTTTGCCGTCCAAGGGACGCCCCAGTCCGTCAATGACACGGCCCAGAAGCGCCTGGCCCAACATCACGGTGGACGCACTGCCCGCCAGCCGCACCGCAGCACCGGGCGCGACGCCTGCCGCATCATGGAACGGCATCAGATAGAGCGTGTCGTTGTGAAACCCGACCACCTCCGCCTCGATCTGCCTGCCATGAGCTGCATCGACCACACACTGCGAACCCACCGGCGCCATGATGCCTCGCGCCTCGAGGGTCAGACCCACCACACGTGCTAACGTGCCACGACGCTGGATGCCCGGCGCATGCACACGATCGATCGCGAGATCGACTTCGCCCTCGAAATCAGCCGACATCGGAAATATCCTCCGCGGCGCCCGTGTGCATCCGAAGCGACGTCATCCGGGAAAAGCCGCGCGAGGGCGCCTCTCCCAGAAGCCTGGCCGCCATCTGATGCAACCGATGCTCCACCAGATCCTCGATGATGCTTTCGCCTGCGCTCACCCGTACGCTACCAATTGAAAGTGAGGGATCGGCGCGCACTTCGAGGGAATCAAGCGATGCCGGCGCGACCCGCTTCCACCGTTCGAGATCTTCCGGGTTGAGCAAAAGTAGAAGGTCATTGCCTGGCGCGCGCTCGACTTCAATCAGCGCATGCTCAACCAACCGATTAATAGCCTCGCCCGAGAGACTCAACTCGCCGCGCACAAGCTGTTCTGCAAGATGAAGCGCAAGACGTTTCAGCGGCGCAAACAGTCGGTGTGAATCCGAGGTTGCCGTGGCCACTGCTTTGAACAGCTCTTCGAGCGCCTGCTGTCGCTCGGAATAATCGGCCTCGAGCCTTTGCCGCGCCTCTTCCTCACCACGCACGAGACCCTCTGCGAGCCCCTGCTCGCGGCCCTGCTCGAGACCTTGAGCAAGCCCCTGCGCTCTGCCCTGCTCGAGCGCTTCTTCGCGCGCCGCCTCCAGCGCCGCCAGGTGTTCGGCCTCACCGATCGCCCCGTCTGGAATGATTTCCTCGGGCTCAGTCAGGTCGCTATCAGCCTGATCGACAGCGTCGTCCGCTTCAGATTCCGGCGTATCGGAAGACTCGGAATCCGGATCCTCCGACTCGCCAACCAGGTCGCCATCGGATTCGGTATCGGGCGGGGCGCCATCATCCCGCAGCGCTTCGCCGTCACCATCGTCCGTCAAATCATCCGATAGCAACGAGTCTTCTTCGAAAGCTTCGGTTTCATCATCGGCCAGATCGCCCACGTAACGCAGGCCGTCGGTGAGCTCAAATCGCAGCGTTTCCACTGCCGGCTCACCCGTCACCCACTCAATCGGGAGCGCCTCAAACTTCAACGCCAGGGCGGCCGATCCTGGGCCCGTATCTTCCCTCGGGTCATCGGAGGGCAGTTCGGCCTCCGCTGGCAATTCATCTTGCGCAAGAGTCAGAACGGGCGCCCGCTCGCCAAAGAACAGATTGGGCTCCCATTGGTCCTCCGGCAGCCGCTTGGGCTCAATGTCCGCCGGCCGGAACTCGAATGGGTCCGCCTTACGTTTAGAGCGCGCCATCAGACGAAGTCATCCCCGCGACCCGCAAGTACCAGTTCACCCGCATCCGCCAGTTTGCGGGCAATACGCATGGCCGACTTCTGTGCATCTTCCACGTCGGAAATACGCAGCGGTCCCTTTGCTTCCATGTCATCGATGAACATGACCCGGGCCCGCGCCGACATGTTGTCGAAGAACTTCTGCTTGACCGCCTCGTCCGCACCCTTCAACGCGGTCATCAGCAGATCAGGCTCGATGTTGCGCATCAGGGTCTGAATGCTGCGGTTATCGACATTGATCAGGTTGTCGAAGGTGAACATGTTGTCCTGGATGCGCTGCGCGATATCCGGATCCATCTCGACCAGCCCGCCCATCAGCTTCGATTCGATATCCACTTTCACGAAGTTCATGATCTTGGCGGCTGTCTTCACGCCACCGAAGCTCGAACTCTTGGCTGACGAATTATTCGAAAACTGCGTCTTCATGATCTGCTCGAGCTCGCGCATGGCGGCTGGCTGCACCGTTTCCAGTGCTCCCACACGCTGCATGATTTCGGGACGCGACTCCCCAGGCAGGAAATTCAAGACGTCGGCTGCGACTTCGTATTCGAGCACCGAGAGAATGATGGCAATGACCTGCGGATGTTCGAGCCGGATCATATCGGCGATTGATCGCGCATCCATCCAGCGAAGAATATCGAGCCCACGGCTGGCGGATCCGGGCATGATGCGCCCAAGTACCGAGGCGGCCTTATCCTCGCCAAGCGCCTTCTTCAGAACATTTTCGACGTAATCAATCGATCCCAATCCGAGGGTGGTCTGCTTGCGGATCGTGGCAATGAAGTCGTCAAGAACGATGTTGACGGCGTCCTGCGACAAGTCGACCACGGCCACCATCGCAGCGCCTAACCCTTGTACTTCCTTGGGGTCCAGGTACTGAATGATGTCAGCAGCCTGCTGCTCGCCAAGGAGCAGCAGCAGCACCGCCGCCCGCTCAGTATTCGATAGCTTCTCAACCTCTTCTCGCGCCCTGGCGGCGGTTCCTTCGTCAACCGTTGGAACCGCGGGTGCCGGCTTCTCAGCCTCCTTCGAAGCAGCCCCCGCCTTCGGATCCTTGGCGTCTTTGCCACCCTTGGCGTCTTTGGCCTTCGGATCCTTCTCCGCGGCCTTCTCGTTTTTGCCGCCTTTGCCGGCAGCCTTTGCTTTGTCCTCAGCCATCTCGCATCACCCCGCAGTTCGCAGCAGTCAGTTTGCTTACTGCTTGATCATGTTCTTCAGCACGCTCGCCACCCGCTTGGAATCTTCGGAGACGAGCATCCGGATAACGGCCACCTTGTCATCGTAGGTGTTCGCAGTATCAAGCATATCAATCGAAATCGCCGATTTCTTGGGCTTGAGCCGCGCCTTGATGTCTTCCAGCGTTTCCCCCTCGGCAATCTCGATCATGCCCTCTTCAAGTTCGTCTTCGTCGTCGTCCTTGCCGCCATCTTTGGAATCATCTTTCTTGTCGCCCTTCTCGCCATCGGCACCCGCCGCACCAGCCGCTGCAGCCACCGCCGCGATCGCCGCCGCATCGAGCGGTTTGCCGTCGGGCCCGAGAATCGGTTTGCCATCCGGACCGAGCAGCAACCCAGCCAGCTTGGGATCAGGCACCGCCACCGGCGCCGGCAGGAAGGCCCGCATCACCGGACGCACAATGAAGAGCAGAATCATTACGAACACCAGCGCCGCCACGCTACTCTTGATCGCGCCAATGAGCGTCTCACTTTCATACCAGGCAACCGGCGGACCCGCCGCAGCCACCGGCTCAAACTTGGCGGTTACCAGTGTGACGACATCACCACGCTTGTCGTCAAATCCGATCGTCCCGCGCACCAGGTCCGTCAGCCGCTCAATTTCTCCCGCAGTGAAGCGCGCCTGCTTGTCGGGTTGGGCGTTTTCCTGGCCCACCGGGTCGTGAATCACCACCGCAACCGACATCCGCTCGATCGTGCCCGTCGGGTTCTTGATATGACGAACTGTCCGATCAAGTTCGAAATTGCGTGTACTGCGCTTGCTGAGCGAACCAGCGGTTGCCACCGGTTCTGGCGTGGCCGATGCATTCGGGCTGAACCGCGCATCAGGCGGTGGCTGATTGGAGAGTGACCCGGGGATACCCTGTGCATCAGGACGCGCGGTGCGATCTTCAGCAAGCACTTCCGAACGAGTCTTCGGCCCCTCGCGGCGCGAATCGAAGTCTTCGAAGGTCACTTCCTGCTGGGTGAAGTCAAGCCGGATATCCACCTGCGCCTTGACGTTGTGCTCGCCCACAACC
>JALREG010000329.1 GCA_023253905.1 Burkholderiaceae bacterium | reverse complement strand
TGGAAATCGTGTCGCTCGAAAAGCCGGTTGGTGTCATCGTTCAATACGGCGGACAGACGCCGCTGAAATTGGCCCTGGCGCTTGAGGCTAACGGCGTACCCATAGTGGGCACTTCGCCCGAGTCGATCGATATTGCTGAAGACCGCGAGCGCTTCCAGAAGCTGCTGCATGATCTGGCGCTGAAACAGCCGCCTAACCGTACTGCGCGTACCGAGCCTGATGCCCTCCGTCTCGCCGCCGAGATCGGCTACCCGCTGGTGGTTCGCCCCAGCTATGTGCTGGGCGGGCGCGCCATGGAAATCGTGCATGAGCAGCGCGATCTTGAGCGCTACATGCGCGAGGCGGTCAAGGTCTCGGAAGACAGCCCGGTGCTGCTGGACCGCTTCCTGAATGATGCGATCGAGGTTGATGTCGACTGTCTGTCGGATGGCGCAGAGGTCTTCATCGGTGGCGTGATGGAGCATATCGAGCAGGCTGGCGTGCACTCTGGCGACTCGGCGTGCTCCCTGCCGCCCCATTCGCTTTCGCCCGCGCTGGTGGCCGAACTCAAGCGACAAACCGCAGTCATGGCGCGGGCGCTCGGCGTGTGCGGACTCATGAATGTGCAGTTCGCCATTCAGCGCGGCGAACACGGATCCGGTGACGGCACGGTGTTTGTGCTGGAGGTCAATCCACGCGCTTCGCGCACAGTGCCTTATGTCTCCAAGGCTACGGGTATGCAGCTCGCCAAGATCGCGGCGCGCTGCATGGTCGGCCGTAGTCTTGCGGCCCAGAATGTACGTGATGAGGTGACGCCGCGTTATTACTCCGTCAAGGAAGCGGTGTTTCCGTTCGTAAAATTCCCAGGCGTCGACACCATTCTCGGGCCCGAGATGAAATCCACAGGCGAAGTGATGGGAGTGGGCCACACCTTTGGCGAAGCGTTCGTTAAATCGCAGTTGGGTGCGGGCGTGAAACTTCCTGAAGGTGGAACAGCGTTCGTATCGGTGCGCAGTGGTGACAAGCCGCGGGCGGTGGAAGTGGCTCGTGGTCTGCACGAATTAGGGTTCTCGCTGGTAGCGACCCGCGGCACCGCGGCGGCGATCGCTGCGGCAGGCATTCCCGTATCCGCAGTGAACAAGGTCCAGGAGGGTCGGCCGCATGTGGTCGACATGTTGAAAAACGGCGAGATTGCGCTGGTCATCAATACGGTGGAAGAAAAGCGGGGAGCAATTGCCGATTCGCGATCGATCAGAACCACTGCGCTTGCGCAGCGCGTGAGTTACTACACCACCATCGCTGGCGCCAGCGCAGCCGTGGAGGGCATGCGTCATCTTCACGATCTCGACGTCTACAGCCTGCAGTCGCTTCACGCGGCGCTGGCAGGTTAGTTGCCACTGCGCCGCCGATGGCGCGCGCAGAGTGCGATACAGTGATGGCCAAACTCGGACCGTGGGTTGCCCGCCCGGTCCGTGATGTTTTCTGAGAAGGTATTCCATGCCCACGATTCCATTGACTGTACGCGGCGCTGAACTGCTGCGCGAAGAACTACAACGACTCAAGCATGTTGAGCGACCGGCCGTCATTACGGCGATCGCCGAGGCGCGTGCTCAGGGCGATCTGTCCGAGAATGCAGAATACGACGCGGCGCGCGAACGCCAGGCGTTCGTCGAGGGGCGGATCGCGGAGATCGAATCCAAGCTCTCGAATGCCCAGATCATCGATCCGCGGCTGGTCGATGCTGACGGTCGCGTGGTGTTTGGCGCCACCGTCGACCTGGAAGATGTCGAGTCCGGCGATCAAGTGACTTATCAGATCGTGGGTGACGACGAGGCCGATATCCGGTCCGGAAAAATTTCGGTATCGAGCCCGATTGCCCGTGCGCTGATCAGTCGCAGTGCGGGGGATATGGCGCGCGTAGCAGCGCCTGGCGGTACGCGCGAATACGAAATCCTCGACGTGCGGTACGAGTAAAGGGGGCTTCGCTTTGGAAGGAGCGGCTGACTGGTCTGCCTGTTTAACGCTTGCGCGGCGGAGCCCGCCGGCTCGGAGCTTTGGTCGCAGCCGTGCGCGAAGGCCCGGAACGAGCTGGACCGGATCGAGACGATCCTGAACGCTCTGACCCGGCGCGAGCGCCAGAGGGGCGGGAGGGGAATCCCGCCCCGGACTGGCGAGGACCGCGCTCGCCTGACGACGTACGGGAGCCCGCAGGCCGACCAGGTCCGGGTCCGTTGCTGGATCGGGCTGGGCGGGCCGCTCCGTCACGCGTCGGTCGACCGCCGGTCGGTCGATCGCCCTCCGCTCTGAACGAGCCCCGGTCGCCAGAGTCGCTGCGACGAGGCCCGAACCCGCCACCGCCCGTCGGACGGCCGCCGGGGGAGCGAAACCCACCTCCATCGCCCGATCGCGGGCCGCTCGGCCGAGGCGAACGACCACCCTCTGAATTGGTGGAGCTGCCACGTGACTGCCCTGCGCTTGGGGAACGTTCCCTGCCACCTGACCAGCCTGAGCCGCCAGTGGGCGCGAATCCGCCCAAGCGCGGGCCACCAGAGCGCGGGCCACCAGAGCGGGATGAGGTGCCCGAACGGGAAGCGCTACCCGCGCGAGGCGCGCTATCAGAACTGCTCGCCCGGGAGCCGCCGGCCGCTTTGGCCGGGCGGCCCGAGGGTTTGCGCTTGGCTACGGCTGGTCGTGAGGGTTTGCCGTCGGCCTCAGGTCGGGCGGCCGCACGGAGGGCTGCTGCTTTCTTTGGCACAAAGCGCTCGTTTCTGGAGGTGGCCGCCAGTGGCCGCCAGACCACCAGCAGCTTGCCGATAATTTGTACCGGTGCACATCCGAGGGCGCTGCAAAGAGCTTCCATCATTGGCCGGCGAATCTCGCGGTCGTCGCCGTGAACCCTGATCTTGATCAACTGATGCGCGGTCAGTGCCCGATCAGTCTCGGCAATTACCGCCGGCGTGAGGCCTGAATCACCGATCATGACCACCGGGTCAAGATGATGAGCGTCTGCGCGCAACGTACGCCGCGCAGTGGAATTCAAAGGCGGTATGGCCCGCGCGGCCGGGGCCTCAGTAAGATCTGGCAGGCCCGTTTCCGGGAGGGCAGCAGGTGCAGTGCGTGACGAGCGAGTCGCGTTCATTGAAGATCCGGCGATAATGACCGACCGCATCCTACTGGCTACATGAACAAGCGCAAAGTCAACCGTGCCTGGCTTGCCCGGCATATGAACGATCCTTATGTGAAGCTCGCGCAGAAGCACGGCTATCGCTCGCGTGCCGCCTTCAAGCTCACTGAGATCGATGCCAGGGACAAGCTGATTCGCCGTGGCATCACGGTGGTCGACCTGGGTAGTACGCCTGGCGCCTGGAGTCAGGTATTGCGTGAACGATTGGCCCGACCGGCGGGCGCCGGGCTCGACGGCCGGATCATCGCGCTCGATCTGCTTCCGATGGACCCGGTGGCGGGTGTGGAGTTTATCCAGGGGGATATTCGTGAGGACGAAACCCTTGAACGCCTTCGCGAAGCCCTGTCCGGTACCAAGGTTGACCTTGTGGTTTCCGATATGGCCCCCAACTTGAGCGGTGTGGCATCAGCCGATGCCGCGCGGATGAGCGACCTGATTGAACTCGCCCTTGAATTTTCTGCCGAACACCTCCGCCCCGAAGGCGCGCTGCTCGCCAAATGCTTCCACGGCAGTGGCTACAGTCAGGTCGTGGAGCGATTCAAGTCAGTATTTCGCAAGGTTTCACCCCGAAAACCCGACTCCTCGCGTGACGAATCCGCTGAAACCTACCTGGTTGGTCGAGCACTCCGAGCCGGATCGGAATAAAATTCAACTTGAGGCAAGGCGTCCCGGTCGTTCTGGTTCGGCTTTGAGATCTCGGCATTTTTCGCAGCATCCGCAGTTTCCTGTGGGAGTTCATCAGTGAACAACATGTTTTCGAAGGCGGCAGTCTGGCTCGTCATTGCGCTGGTACTGTTTACCGTCTTCAAGCAGTTCGATACGCGCCAGGGTCGGGGTGGGGACATGCCCTACTCACAGTTCATGGCCGAGGCGCGCGAGGGCCGCATTGACAGCGTTCACGTCGATGGCCGCACGCTGCGGGTCCGTTCGCGGGACGGTCGCAGCTTCACGGTCTTCTCGCCTAGCGACATCTGGATGGTGGGCGACCTCATGAAGTTCGGCGTTCAGGTGAATGCCAAACCCGAGGAAGAGCAGTCGCTGCTGCTGAACATCTTCGTCTCCTGGTTCCCCATGCTGCTCCTGATCGGCGTGTGGGTCTTCTTCATGCGCCAGATGCAGGGCGGCGGACGAGGCGGCGCGTTCTCGTTCGGTAAGTCGCGTGCCCGCATGCTGGATGAAGGCAACAACAGCATCACGTTTGCTGATGTTGCCGGCTGCGACGAAGCCAAGGAGGAAGTCCACGAACTGGTCGAGTTTCTGCGTGACCCCAGCAAATTCCAGAAGCTGGGTGGCCGTATTCCCCGAGGCGTGCTGATGGTTGGGTCGCCCGGCACCGGCAAAACCCTGCTCGCCAAGGCCATT
>JALREG010000303.1 GCA_023253905.1 Burkholderiaceae bacterium | reverse complement strand
ACACCGGGCATCGATCACGCCGGTCAACTGCTGCGGACGGATGCGGTGGTTGCGCTCCCGCTCAAACAACTCCGCGACAGCGGCGCGGCCTCGGCGGCCGGCCTGCTCCGCGAACTCGCGCGTCGACTGGATTAGGCCATGGCCAAACTGACTGCACTGCACGGCGGCCGCGTCTACGACCCCGCCAATGACGGAGTTGGTACCCACTTGATTGAAGTTGGCGCTTCGCCCGTGTGCCACCGATGTGACGAGATCCACGGTGAAGTTGTTCGCCACGCGTTGACGCTCGATTTCACGTTTGGCGATTTCCGAGTTGAGCTTCGCCTGCTGGACTGAGTAGTTTGCCTCGCGCGCGGCGCTGGTCCACTGCGATTCTTGCGCAGGCTGCGGCGCGCTCAGCTGGATGCCAGGCTTGAGCATGGAGAGGGTGCCTACCTGTCGACCCACCAGCAGGGCGAGCGCGGCGCGCTTGACCTCGAGATCGTTGAGGGCGGCGAGCTCCTGGGCCACTGCGAGGTCGAATCGGGCCTGGGCCTCCTGCTGGTCGGTGATGGTGGCGGTCCCGACCTCGAAGTTGCGTTTGGCCGCTGCCAGCTGTTCGGTGATGGCTCGCTTTTGTGCGCCGATGGTGGCGAGGTTGTCTTGTGAAGCGAGAACGTCGAAATAGGCCTGCGAAACCCGCAGCACCAGATCCTGGGACGCTGCGGCCAGTTGCGTCTCGGCGACCGAGATCTGCAGTTTGCTCTGCTCGAGCACTTCAGCGTTCTGCGCCCGGTAGATCGGGTAGGTGAGCGATACCGAGTAGTTCTGGTTCGTGAAGTCGGTGCTGTACTGGTTACCCCTGGCAGGGAAAATTTCGCCGTACTGCTGCTGTAACGTGGCCGCGCTGTTGACCTGCGGGCGGAATGCCGCTTCCGCCTGGGGCAGTTTTTCGCGAATAGCGTTGAGTTGCAAACGCGCGCTTGCGACCTGCGAGTCATTGGCAAGCGCGAGTCGATACGCCTGCACCAGGTCGACCGCGCCAGCGAGCGCAGGCAGTGTTACAAGTACGACGAACAGCAGTGAACGGGCGGGCGCACAGGACGTCATGGCAAGGACTCTCCAGAGCCGCGGCTGGCAGGGCATGCGCCGCGGTTTCAAAATACGAAGCGCTCTTTATGAGGAAAACCGACCAGCGGGCGGGCGATGGTTTCAAACAGCGGTTCAGCAGTAAAGCGGGTGTCTGACGTGCGGGTAATGAGCTGCGCTGTCATGACCGGCGCCTCGCCAACAATGGCGACCACGCGACCGCCCGCGCTCAGCGCCTGCAGCACGATGTCGGGGACAAACGGAACGGAACCCGACAGCACGATGAGGTTGAACTGCGTCGCGCCCTTGAGTTCATCGAGTCCATTGCCGTGTTTGACGGTGACCTGACTGAAGCCGGCACGGGAGAGGTTGTCGCGCGCAAAGGCCGCTAAATCAGCGCGGATTTCGCAGCTGAGCACACGCTGGGCATGACGGGCCAAGAGCGCGGCCATGAAGCCCGAGCCGGTTCCGATTTCGAGAACCGAATCGGCGGGCTGCGGGTGCGCAGCCTGCAGCAGGCGTGCTTCCACCTTGGGGGCAAGCATCACCTCGCCAGTCTTGACGCCGCTCACATCAAGCGGCACTTCCATATCGGTGAACGCGAGTGAACGGTAGGCGGGCGGCACAAAGTCTTCGCGATGAATGGCCGAGAGGGTTTCGAGAATGGCCGGATCCAGCACATCCCAGGGGCGGATCTGCTGCTCGACCATATTGTGGCGCGCAAGTTCAAAGTTCATGGCAAATCGGATGAGGTGAGACAGGCGGGAAACCTAGTGTATCAACGAGCCGGCGCGCTGGGCATATCCGGAGCCGGTTTTTGGCGGCCTCGCCACCCGCCCAGATCATCCAGAAGTGAATAGAAAACCGGAACTACCAGCAGGGTGAGGAGCGTGGAGGCGATGACGCCGCCGATCACGGCATGTGCGAGGGGTGCCCGCTGTTCGGCGCCCTCACCGACGCCCACTGCAAGCGGCAGCATGCCGAAAACCATGGCAAGTGTGGTCATCAGGATGGGCCGCAGGCGCACCTCGGCGGCCCGAAGCAAGGCGGCGGTCCGCGCCAGGCCCTCTCGGCGCGCGTGGTTGGCGAAGTCAACCAGCAAAATCGCATTCTTGGTGACCAGACCCATCAGCATGATGAAGCCGATCATCGAAAACATATTGAGCGTTGAGCGCCAGGCGAGGAGCGCCACCGCCACCCCCAGAAGCGAGAGCGGCAGCGACGCCATGATTGCGACAGGCTGAAGGAAGCTGCCAAACTGCGAGGCGAGGATCATGTAAATGAAAACCACCGCCAGCACCAGTGACTGTAGCGCGTAGCTGAACGACTCGGTCATGTCCTTGTTGCCCCCGCCGGTGACAAGTCGGTATCCCGGTGGCAACTCGATGCGCTTCAGATGCGGCTGGAGGAGGGCCCCCGCACTGCCCGCAGCGATACCGTCGGCGTTGGCCGAGATCAGCACCTCGCGGGTCAGCGCCTTGCGGTTAATCTGCGTGGGACCGAGGCCCGGGGTGAGCTCAGCCACCTGACGCAAGGGAATCATCCGGGGTTGTCCGTCCGCATCGGCGAGAGACGAAGCGATGGTCAGACGGGAAAGGTCGGCGATCGAGCTTCGGCCCGCCGCGGGCAGCCGCACCCGGACGTCATAATTTTCGTCGTCGGGTGCGCGCCAGGTGGTGGCCGATTCGCCCGCGATGAGCGGACGGAGGGCCTGCGACAAGCGGGAGACGCTCAGCCCCAGGTCGGAAGCGAGCGCGCGGTCGATCTCCACCGTGACGGTAGGCTTGGCGGGCTTGGAACTGCTGTCGATTTCGACGATCGCTTCGCGGCCAAGCTCGGCGTTGACGGCCCGCATCGCTTCCTGAACCTGCTGGCCGATTCGTTCCAGCTCGCCGATGTCCTGTCCCTGAACGCTGATCTGGATGGGCTTGCCTGACCCCACGGTGTTGAGATTACCGAGGTCGGTGAGGTGGACGCCGGGGATCCTTCGCAAGCGCTCGCGCACCGGTGCCCGCATCTGCTGAACCGAGAGGGTTCGCTCTGACCGGTCGACCAGCCGCGCGAACACGCTTGCATAGTTTCGACCGAGCGCAACGCCGGTGTTGATCGTGCCGTAGGTGAGCGTGACACCCTCGAATTCGCGAAGCGCCGCCTCGACCATCCTCAGGCGCTGCTCGGTAAAGGAAAGGGGCGATCCGGCGGGGGTATAGAACTGGACGTAGAACTCGTTGTTATCGGCTTGCGGAACGAACTCCTTCCCAACCTTGCCCACCAGCGGAAACGCCGAAAAGAAGGCGACCAGTGCCAGCGTCATGGTGAGCGCGCGGTGCGCCAGTCCCCAGCGAAGGAGCGCCACATAGCCGCGCTCCAAACTTTGGATCAGCGCCTGAAAGCGGCGCAGGACCCAGGCGATTGGACCGCGGCCCCGCGGGCCGTGAGCATCGGGGTCATGCCAGACCGCTGAAAGCATCGGGTCCAGCGTGAACGAGACGAACATCGACAAGAGCACGGCAAAGGCAACCGTGACACCGAACTCCTTGAAGAAGCGGCCGATGATGCCGCCCATGAATCCGATCGGGAGAAACACTGCCACGATGGTGAGCGTGGTAGCCGTGACGGCCAGTCCGATTTCGGCGGTTCCTTTGAGCGATGCGGTGCGGTGGTCCTCGCCCATCGCCTGGTGGCGGACGATGTTTTCGCGCACCACGATTGCATCGTCGATCAGCAGGCCCACGCAGATCGACAGCGCGAGGAGCGTCACGAGGTTGATCGTAAAACCCATGGCATACATCACCAGGAAGGTGCCGATCAGTGAAATCGGGAGCGTGAGCCCGGTGATGACCGTTGAACGCCAGGAGGACAGAAACAGAAATACGATCAGCACAGTGAGGAGCGCGCCCTCGACGATATTGCGTTGGACGCTTGAGACCGAGTTGCGAATGGAAGTCGAGGCATCGCGTACCACCACAAGCTTCACATCGGGCGGCAGCTGCGCGTTGCTGAGCGCTTCAGCGGTTTTTCTGACGCCGTCGACCACAGCGATGGTGTTCTCGCCCTGTGCTTTCACCACGTCGATCGATACCGCGCGTGCGCCATTGACGAGCGAGCTGGTTTCGCGCTCCTGTTCGCTGTCGACGATATCGGCGATCTGCGCGAGCCGGATCGGCTGATTGCCGCGGCGACCGACGATGATCCGCTCGAACTCCTCCACCGAGCGCATCCGCGCACGGATCTGCACCACCTGTTCGCGATCGCTTGCGATCAGGGTGCCAGCGGGGAGCTCCTGATTTTCGGTCCGAAGCGCGGAAATGACCTGATCGACGCCCACCCGGAACGCTTCCATGTCAGCCGGGCGGAGCTGGATCAGCACTTCTCGCCGTACCCCGCCGACCACGGTCACGCGTCCTACGCCACGAACGTTTTCCAGCCTTCGCTTGACGACCTGCTCGGCAAGCGTGGTGAGTTCGCGCGCACCGCGGGTCTCGGACTGGAGCGCCACCGAGATGACCGGGTTGTCTTCCGGGTTGACCCGGGTGACAAGTGACTCCTTGACTTCAGGCCGGAAGCTGGGCCGCACGAGCGCAATTTTTTCTCGGACATCCTGGGCCGCCCGGGCCGGATCGACCGAGAGATCAAACTGAATGATGACGACCGACGAGCCTTCGTAGGAGCGCGAGAACAGTTCATTGACGCCACTGATCGTATTGACCTGCTCTTCGATCTTTCGCGAGACATCGACCTCGACCACTTCGGGCGAGGCGCCCGGATATTCGGTGCTCACCACCACCACCGGCAGCTGGATGTCGGGGAACTGATCCACCGCCAGGCGCTTGTAGGAAAAGAGCCCGAGCACGACGAATGCGAACATCATCATCGTCGCAAAGACCGGGTGGTTGACTGAGACGCGGGTGAGCCACATCGGCGACGTGTCCGGTGGCTTGGGTCAGCGTGGCCCGACGCGTACGGGCGCGCCAGGTCTGAGCATGCCGACATTGATCGCGATCACCCGATCGCCGGCGGCAAGCCCGGACACCACCTCGACCAGACCCAGGCCGCCACTGGGTGCGCGCGCGCCATCGTCAAGCAGACCCAGCTTTACTTCGCGTTCCGCAATGACCTCGCCTTCAATCAGATAAACAAAGCGCCGACCCGCTGCATCGCGAACCGCGGCCGGCGGAACCGCGATGACACCTTCCCGGGTTTCGAGAATCAGCGAGCCCTGAGCGAACAGACCCGCGCGCAAACGTTCGTCGCCGCGATCGAGACCGATGTAGACCGCGATTGCGCGGGTGCCCGCCTGGGTGGCGGGGTTGATTCGAAGCACCCGACCGCCGAAAGCCTCCGAGATACCCTCGATGCGCATCGTGACCCGCTGACCGATTCGCAGGCTCCCAGCCTCCCCGGCGGGTACTTGCGCTTCCACCTCGAGGCGTGACAGATCGACGATCGACAGAATCCGGTTGTCAGGCGAGACTTTCTCTCCCGGCTGCACAAAGCGTTGCGACACCAGGCCTGACATCGGCGCGGTGATGCGCGTATCGGCGAGCGACTTTCTCGCCTGGTCGAGCAGCGACTGGGCACTGTCGCGCGCGGCACTTGCAACATCTGCGCTCCAGCGGGCATTGTCGAAGGCGTTCTGCGAGATGAAATTTTTCTCCAGCAGCGCCTGGTTATTGGCGAGCGTGCGGCGCGCCTGCTCGAGCTGCGCCTGCGCCGATCGGAGCGCTGCTTCGCGCTCGCTTACCCGTAACTGGAACTCGGTAGGGTCGATGCTGGCTACCCGCTCCCCTGCCTTGACTGACATGCCTTCGCGCACCGTGATCTCGCTGATATCGCCCGACACCCGCGATTTGACGATGGTCTGGATGGTGGCAGTAAGCGTCCCGGTGATGGGGACCACGCGTGTGAGCGCGACTGGCTCGAGTCTGATCACCTCAGCCGTGGAGAATTCAAGCGCACGCGGTGTGTTCGAGACGGGTGGCGGAGGCGATGGTGGTGCAGGCTTCTGCTGTGAGTGCGGCCGCCAGACCAGTGCGCCTGCGATGATGGCAAGCCCAACGACGACCAGCCCCAGGGTACGGCCCCGCCTCATCGCGCTCGCCCCGCGGGCCTGAGCGCCGCCAGCACGAGCTCGGTGTGGGTTCTGAGGAAGCGTTCAGTGGGCACCACCTCGATCTCGGCGCAGCTGGGTGCGATCGATCGCATCCAGATCGCTTTCAGGATCAAGGGCGACATCCAGAGGACGGTGGCGGCTTCAACATCGACCTCACGGAATTCACCCGACGCGATGCCGCGGTTGAGGATCGAGCCCAGTAACTGCCAGGTGGGAAGCGTGACCTCTTCGAGAAAGAAACGGGTGATGTCGGGGAAATTTCCTGCTTCGCCCACGATCAGTTTGGCGATCCCCGCGAGCCGGGTTTCGCCGACCTGATGCCACCAGTCGTGAAAAAACCGGCCCAGCAGTTCAGCGCTTGCAAGCGTGGAGCGTTCGATGTCCTGCCGGAAGGCTTCGATGAGCGGCAGAGCGTTGCTGCGGATCACCGCTTTGAACAGATCGTCTTTGCCTTCGTAATAGAGGTAGAGCGTGCCCTTGCTCACGCCTGCGCGCGATGCGACGTCGTCCAGGCGCGTGGCGGCGAAGCCGCGCTCGACGAAGCAGTCAAGCGCGGCTTCGAGCAATTCGGCCGGACGACTTTCCTTGCGGCGCTCCCAGCGGGGGGGCGTAGCGGGTGGGTAGGGCGAGGGGTTGGCCATGGGGGGAGGGGAGTAGGCAAGCCAGTCTATTACTGACTGGTAGGTCATTAAGTCTACATGATTGCTTACAACTCTTGCAGAGATGGTCTAGTTGAGGGCTGACGGTTCCCGGTACTGTCGGGCTCTCCCAACCGTTAGATCCTCAGGAGTATCGATCATGAAGGCCCGATTCCCGATTGCGCTCAGTGCGTGTCTGCTTGCGTTGGCTTTGCCCCCGGTTGCGCAGGCAAACGATGCGGTTCTGGGGGCGGTGGTGGGGGCGGGTGCCGGCGCTTTGCTGGGTCAGGCGCTTGGCGGGCGTGACGGCGCGATCGCCGGTGGGGTGATCGGCGCGCTCGCGGGCGCTACGCAGAGTGCTCACGGTCCGGTGGTACGGGCTGCGCCGCCGGTCGTGTATTACCCGCAGGCGTATCAACCTCAGGTGGTCTATACCGCGCCTGGTCCCTACTACCCGCCGGTCTATGGCACCCATCCCGTCTACGGGCCTGCCTACACCTACAGCGCGCAGCCCGCAGTGATCTATCGAAGCGCGCCAGTGGTGGTGATTACCCACGGCCGCCCGCCTCACCACCACGGACATCGCCACGGTCACGGGCACGGGTATGGCCATGGTCATGGCCACTGGCATCGCTGACCTGCCTCAGCGTTGTCGAGGTAACGCGGCGCCTTGGCCCGCGTTCAGTCGGCCCAATTCACCACCCCTGTCCAGGCGGTGATCAGCACCACGGCGCCGAACACAATCCGATACCAGGCGAATACCACGAAGCTGTGCGTGGCGACAAAACGCATGAGCCAGTGCACGCACGCAAGTGCGCTCGCAAATGACACGATCAACCCTACAGTGAAGAGCGGCAGATCAGCGGCATCGAGCAGGGCCCGGTGCTTCCAGGTGTCGTAGGCGCCTGCGCCGATCAGGGTTGGAATCGCAAGGTAAAACGAAAACTCGGTGGCCACCCGGCGAGACAGCCCGAACAGCATGCCGCCGATGATGGTGGCGCCCGAGCGGCTGGTGCCGGGGATGAGCGCCGCTGCCTGAGCCAGGCCCAGTTTCAGCGCGTCAGTGGGTGCGAGTTGATCGATATCGCTCACCCGCGGAGGCGAGGTGGCGCGCGCCGCTCGTGCTTCGGCCCACATGATGATGAGCCCGCCCACGATGAAAGCGGCGGCCACCGGCACGGGCGAGAACAGGTGCTGCTTGATGGTTTTTGCGAACAGCAGACCGAGTACCGCTGCCGGCAGAAACGCGATCATCACGTTGATGGCAAAGCGTGTCGCGCGCTGGTCGCGCCCGAAGCCGACGAGCGTTGCGCCGATTCTTGCCCGGAAGTAGACGATGACTGCGACCATTGCACCGGTCTGGATGGCCACGCTGAACAGCTTGGCTTTTTCGCCGTGAAAGCCCAGCAGGCTGGATGCCAGGATCAGATGTCCGGTACTCGAAATGGGAAGAAATTCGGTGAGCCCTTCCACCACGCCCAGGATCAGTGCCTTCACGAGGAGCGGCAGGGCAACCAGCAGTTCAAACATCGGGGGATCTCCGGTCGGTGGCCGGTGGGAGGCGGCTGCCGTCAGCCACCGCAGCCACTGGAACATTGATCTCGTCGGCGTGCGTACCGCCGTGCATGCCGACGAAAGTGGCCGGCGCTTCGCCTGGCAGGGACTGGGTGAGGCAGAAGCGGTCACGGCCGATGAGCGTGTATGTGCCGATCCGGTCGCGCTGGCCGAGCTGAAAGAGGACGGCACGATCGATCTCTCGCGTGCCTACCACCAGAACATCGGCGAGTGGGACAAGGTCGCCATCAACTGGGGCTACCGCGAGTTCCCCAATCGCGCCGAAGACGCGGCCGCGCTGCTGAAGATCCAGAACGACGCCTGGGCCGCAGACCTGCGGTACTTCACCAACCAGGACATCGACATCCACCCGAACGCCGACCAGTGGACCAACGGCGCCAACCAGACCGACGAGCTGACGCGGTTGATGAAAGTCCGGCGCGCCGCGCTCGATCGCATCGGCACCAACACCATCCGCACCGGTGTGCCGACCGTGATGATCGAGGAACCGCTGGTGCCGATTTACATGTACCACCGCTACGCGGTCGAAAGCGCCTCCTCGTCCATTGCCGGCCAGGACTTCGTCTACGCGATGCGCGACGATGGCCGCACGCCGGTGACCTGGGTGTCGGGCGAAGCGCAACGCAAGGCGATTGACGCGCTGACCGCGACGCTCAAGCCGTCGGAGCTGACCATTCCGAAGCGGATCCTCGA
>JALREG010000270.1 GCA_023253905.1 Burkholderiaceae bacterium | reverse complement strand
GACCTGCATCCAGAATGGCAGGTCGTCGCCGTAGTAGTCGCTGTCATATTCGAAGCCACCGTAGTCGGCCACCAGTCGTCGCGTGTTGGGGCTATCGCGACCGGTGTACCAGCCAAGCGGCCGCGAGCCCGTCAGTCGGCTGATGATGTCCATGCCGATCCGCATGTGCTCGCGTTCGGTCGCTTCGTCCACATTCTGGTAGTGAATCCAGCGCCAGCCATGACAGGCGATCTCGTGGCCCAGTTCGACAAACGCTGCAGTCACCTCGGGACAACGCTCGAGCGCCATGCTGATGCCGAACACGGTGAGCGGCAGACCGCGTCGCTCGAACTCGCGCAAGATCCGCCATACGCCCACGCGTGAGCCGTACTCGTAGATGCCCTCCATGCTGAGGTGGCGCGCCGGATAGGCGGCCGGGCTAAACATTTCGGACAGAAACTGCTCGCTTCCGGCATCGCCGTGAAGCACGGAATTTTCGCCGCCCTCTTCATAGTTGAGCACGAACTGTACGGCCACACGGGCGTTACCCGGCCAGCGCGCGTGCGGGGGATTACGGCCGTAGCCGCGGAGGTCGCGAGGGTACGGGGTTTGACTGGGAACAGCATTCATATCGAGATCCTGATAAAAAACGTGATCATGCTGCGGCGAGCGGCGCCGGAAATCCGTTTCGGCCTGGGAACTCCGGTGCGAGCACGCGCGCATTCGGCATCTTGAGCCACAGGCGAAGCATGCGGCGCCGAAGTTCCGGTGCCTCGTGGTCCTGGAATGCGGTTCGCGAATGCAGCACCGCATAGTTGTTCGCAAACTGCAGATCGCCAGGCTCGAGCATCATGTCGAGTCGGATAGCGGGGTCGTGCATCACCTGATCAAACAGATCCAGCGCTTCGATATCCACCTTCGACAGCGGATAGCCTCGAAGCTCGTGCCCGAGTTCGAGATATTGGCGCAGATAGCGACAGCTCAGCTTCCCGTCGTGAAAACTGAAGATGGGCGAGAGGCTGGGCTGGGGTTCGCACAGATGCGCGAAATACCAGCAGCGGTAATAAAGCGCCAGGTACTGCGGGTGATGAAGGAGGATCTGGTTATAGATGCTCGCCACGCTCACCAGACTGCTAAGACCGCCCTCCCGGGCTTTCCGCACGCACATCAGGCCCACCACGTCTGAGGGGTCGGAGTGATAGGGCAGATAGAGGTTGGTTTCATAGACGCGCGTGTGCTTACTGTTGAGGTCGCCCACATTCATGACCTCACCCAGCAGATCCCCTCTTGGGTTCTGACGCACAGGCAATCCAAGGTGGAGCCCGATGCCATAGCACACCGACTTCAGTTGCTCGTCGGTGTAGCGCGCAACAGGCAGCCCGCGAAGGAGCAGAAATCCACGGCCGTTCTCGAGCGCTTCGGCAAACGCTGGCAGCGCGGCGCCTAGCGCGCCGATCGGAAAATGTTCGCGACTGAAATCGGGGAACCGTCGGCCGCCATGCGCAACCGCCGCCAGCGCCTGATCGAGCGCATCAATGTCGGCAGCACTCAGCCGATACATCCACGACTCATCACCCGCGAAATCCGGCCCTCGCCAGGCGGCCGGTCCCGTAATGGGTGTCATTCGGATCAGGCTCATGGTGTTTACTCAATCCGAATGCCGGCATCACGGACCAGCTTCGCCCATTTCTGGGTTTCACTGCGCATGAATTCTCCAAACGCAGACGCTGAACCAGGACGCGGCTCGGCCCCCTGGGCGGTGAGGCGCTCAACCACTTCGGGCGCTGTGAGCGCGCGGGAAAATTCCGCATTCAGTCGACTGATCACGGGCTCGGGTGTGCCCGCGGGAGCCAACAGTCCCTGCCAGGAACCGGTCATGAAACCGGGAAACCCCTGCTCGGCCACTGTTGGCAACTCGGGCATGGTGGGCCAGCGCTTATCGCTCGACAGACCGATGGCTCGGAGTTTTCCGCCCTTCACGTAGGGAAGCGTGGCGAGCATGCCGTTGAACATCAAGTCGGACTGGCTGGCGGCGAGATCATTGAGCGCCTGCGCGCCGCCCTTGTACTGAACATAGCCCCAATCAACGCCCGCGCGCAGGGCAAACAGTGCGCCCGCCAGGTGCGGCGCACTGCCGGCACCCACCGTCGCGCAGTTGAGCCGGCCAGGCTTTGACTTTGCCAGGGCGACCAGATCGGCCACCGAGCCAGCGGTGATCGCCGGGCTCACCACCATGAGGTGAGGCGACCAGACCACCGGGGTGACCGGCGCGAAATCACGCACCGGGTCAAAGGGGAGATTTCGAACCACCGCAGGCGCGCTGGTGAGCCCCCCGACATCGGTGAGAAGCAGGGTGTAGCCATCGGGCGCCGATTTGGCGACCAGATCGCTGCCCAGCGCGCCATTGGCACCCGGCCGGTTTTCGACCACGATCTGCTGGCCCAGCGCTTCGCCCACCCGTACCCCAAGCGTTCGCGCGAGGATGTCGGAGGTGCCGCCGGCCGCATAGGGCACGATGATCCGGATGGGGCGTCCGGGGAAGGCCTGCGCAAAAGGCGCACGACTTACTGAGGCGGTCACTCCCGCTGCAGCAGCGTAGGACATCAGCCGGCGACGGGCCGGACGATACGATGGATGGTTCATGGTGTCTCCCTTGTTTAAGATCTGATGGTATATGGAGCCGCATGCTCTCACCAACCACCCGCCACAACCGCCCCGGAGCAAAGTGATGTTCCCCAAAGCTCATAACCCCGGCCGACGCCGCCATCTGCTCAAACTCGCCACCCTCGCCACCTCGGCCTGGAGCATGACGCCTTCCTGGGCACAGGCCCCCTGGCCTGCGAAGCCCGTCAAGATGATCATTCCCTTTCCGCCGGGACAGGCGACCGACATTTTCGGTCGCAGCTTTGCCGAGCGCCTGGCACAGATCTGGGGACAGAGTGTGCCGGTGGAAAACCGGCCTGGCGGCAGCAGCATCATCGGCATGGAAGCGCTCAGGCAATCACCGGCGGATGGGTACACGCTGGGCATGGTGTCGAGCGGCCCGCTCGCCATCAACCCTTCGGTATTTTCGAAGCTTCCCTACCACCCGGTTCGCGACTTCACGGCAATCTCGCTCGCCTTCGTGGCGCCGCTCGTGCTCCTGGTGAACCGAGATCTGCCAGTTCGTTCGGTGGCCGACCTGGTGGCGCTCATGAAGCAAAAACCCGGCAGCCTCAGTTACGCCTCAGGCGGCCCGGGCACCTCGCAGCATCTGGCCTGCGAAATGTTCAAGCTCGCCACGCAGACCTTTGCCGTGCACATCCCCTACAAGGGAAGCGGCCCAGCCCTCACCGACCTGATCGGCGGCCAGGTGCAGTTCATGATCGACAGCGTGTCAGCGTCGCTCAGCCACATCCAGGCAGGGCGGGTTCGCGCGCTCGCCGTCACCAGCGCCGAGCGTAATACCGCACTGCCCGATGTCCCCGCGCTCGCCGAGCTGCCCGTCGACGGGCTGGCGAACTTTGAAGCGGTCGGTTGGGCGGGGCTGGTGGGGCCTGCCGGGTTGCCGGCATCGGTCGTCGACAAGATCTCGCGCGACTTCGCCACGGTGCTTGCCGACCCCGCGCTCAATCAGCGGGTCGCTCAGGCGGGCTCGGTGGTCCGCGCGCTGCCTGGCGCGCAGTTCACCCGTTTCATCGAATCCGAAGTGACCAAATGGGGGGCGGCAGCGAAGGCATCCGGTACCCGCCTGGACGCTTGAGGCGCGGCCTTGTCGGCCTCGCCAGGGGACCGCATCCTGGCCCGAATCAGCGCTCAGGCGCGTGCTTCGAGCAGGGCGCTATCATTGCCGTATCCCTTCTGGAGATTTCGAATGGGCGAGCCCCTCACCACTTTCCCGGAGCAGATTCACTGGGAGGCCAACGGCACGCACCGGATTCCGTTTCTCGCCTACACCAGCGAAGAACTCTACCGGCGGGAACTCGAACGCTTCTTCTACAAGAACCACTGGTGCTATGTGGGTCTCGAGGCCGAGATCCCGAACCCTGGCGATTACAAGCGCACGGCAATCGGCGAACGCTCGGTGATCCTGTCACGCGACCTGAAGGGCGAGATCCATGTGATCGAAAACGTCTGCGCCCATCGGGGCATGCGTTTCTGTCGCGAGCGTCACGGGAACCGCAAAGAGTTCGTCTGCCCCTATCACCAGTGGAGCTATTCGCTGGGCGGTGATTTGCAGGGTGTGCCCTTCCGGCGGGGGGTTCGCCAGGGCACCGAGGTGCACGGTGGCATGCCCGCCGACTTCAATCCCGCCGAACACAGCCTCACCAAACTCAAGGTGGCGCGCCGGGGCGGCGTGGTGTTCGCCTCGTTCGATCATCAGGTGGAATCGCTGGAAGACTTCCTCGGCCCCACCATCCTCAGCTATTTCGACCGGCTGTTCAACGGCCGGACATTAAAAATTCTAGGCTACAACCGCCAGCGCATTCCAGGTAACTGGAAACTGATGCAGGAGAACATCAAAGACCCCTATCACCCGGGTCTGCTTCATACCTGGTTTGTCACCTTCGGGCTCTGGCGCGCCGACAACAAGTCACAACTGCGGATGGACGACCGTCACCGGCATGCCGCCATGATCAGCACCCGGGGCGCAACCGGCAAAGCCGAACAGGTCACGCAGATATCGAGCTTCAAGGAGTCGATGAAGCTCAATGACCCGAGCTTTCTCGATATCGTGCACGAGCCGTGGTGGGGCGAACCGACTGCGGTCATGACCACCCTCTTCCCCAGCGTCATCCTGCAACAGCAGGTCAACAGCGTATCCACCCGCCATATCCAGCCCAACGGTCATGGCAGTTTCGATTTCGTCTGGACCCACTTTGGATTTGAAGACGACAGCGCCGAGATGACCGAGCGGCGCCTGCGCCAGGCCAATCTGTTCGGGCCCGCCGGGTTCGTGTCGGCCGACGACGGCGAGGTCATCGAGTTTTCTCAACAGGCCTTTGAGAGCAAGCCCTTTCACCGGGCGGTGGCCGAGCTCGGCGGCCGCGAGGTGGGCGACACCGAACACATGGTGACCGAAACCCTGATCCGCGGCATGTACCGCTACTGGCGCGACGTCATCGAAGCCTGAGACCCCGCATGAACACGAGCGCTGTGTCCGCCCCTAATTTCGAGGACTGGTTCGCCATCACCCAGCTCTATGCCGACTATGCGAGCGCGGCCGACTCCGGCAACTGGGACCTGTGGCCCGAGTTCTTTACCGACGATTGCATCTACCGCGTTCAGCCGCGCGAAAACCATGAGCGCGGCTTTCCGCTCGCCACGCTCTCGCTCACCAGCAAAGGCATGCTGCGAGACCGCGTCTACGGCATCAAGGAAACACTGTTTCACGATCCGTACTACCAGCGGCATGTGGTGGGCACACCCGTCATTCGAGAGGCAAGCGCCAACCGCTGGCGGTGCGAAGCCAACTATGCGGTCTTTCGCACCAAACTCTCCGAGGCTACAACCGTATTTAACGTGGGCCGCACGCTCGATGTGGTGGTACGCACGCCAGCCGGGTTCAAGTTTGCGGTGCGCGAATGCATCTACGACTCGGAAATGATCCCGAACTCGATCATCTATCCGATCTGAGGCTAGCCGGTCACCAGCACGCCAATGCCTAGGAGTGCGAACACCACTGCTGCAACTCGATGCACGATCGAAACAGGCAGGCGTTTGGCGATGGCATCGCCGAAGAAGGCAACCGGTGCGTTGGCAAGCATCATGCCCAACGTGGTGCCGAGCACAACCGCCGCCAGAGAATCAAAGCGCGCCGCCAGCGCCACCGTGGCAATTTGGGTCTTGTCGCCTATTTCGACGAAAAAAAACAGGGCCGCAGTGCTGAGAAAAACGCCTCCGATCCGCTTTGACTCGCCGGTGTCGTCATCGAGCTTGTCAGGAATGAGCATCCACACTGCCATGGCGAGGAACGACAGACCAAGCACCCAACGCATCGCCGACGGGCCGATGGCTGAGGTGAGCCACGCGCCCACCGCTCCCGCGATACCATGATTGATCAGGGTGGCCACGAAAATGCCGGCCACGATGGGCCAGGGCTTGCGGTATCGTGCGGCCAGCACCAGGGTGAGCAACTGGGTCTTGTCCCCGATTTCAGCCAGGGCGACGATGCCGGT
>JALREG010000237.1 GCA_023253905.1 Burkholderiaceae bacterium | reverse complement strand
CCTTTGCCGAGGCGTCTGACCGAGTCGTCACTGTTAAGTGCGAGGATGAGACAGCGGCCCTGCTGGGCTGCTGCATCGAGCAAACTTACGTGACCTCGATGCAGCAGGTCGTAAACCCCATTGGTAAAAACAAGCGGACGCGGGCAAATCCTTGCGAAGTCCTCGAGCTTAAGCGGATCGAGGATCTTCGATTCAAAGCGCGCTGGCTGCGCCAAAATGCTCACCCCGCCCACGGCTAAGCTCTTTACGGTAGCGGTTCAACTCCTGAACACTGGCAAAGGACTTGCCGAAGAGTAAAGATAAGTTATGCAGAATGCGCCCCACCACTTTGTCTTCCCAATGCGCATCAAAGCTTATCTGCTGATCAAGCCAGCGTTCGAGCCAACTTGGGTCGGGTAGCCGGCTTTGTATGGTGTCCTTGGGAAACAAGTCCCTGTTGACGTGCAAATTAGTCGGATGCAAGGCCTTGCTTTGTCGCTTGGCGCTCGCCATAAGCACGCCAATTTTTGCAAAGGCGCTTCTGGCCTGATCACCAACCTGACCGATCGCACGCCGCATGTACTGCAAATACGCGCCGCCATGCCTGGCTTCGTCCCGAGATATCACCTCATAAATATGCTTAATCACGGGTTCGGTGTGCCATTCGGCAGCGCGTCTGTACCAGTGGTTAAGACGAATTTCGCCGCAGAAATGCAGCATCAAGGTTTCGAGTGGTGGCGCGGGGTCGAACTCAAAACGGACCGCGTGAAGCTCATCTTCGCTGGGCACCAATGCTGGCCTAAAGCGGCGCAAGTACTCCATCAGTACCAAGGCATGCTTTTGCTCTTCAAAAAACCAGACCGACATAAAGGCTGAAAAATCGCTGTCATGCCGGTTATCGCGCAGGAACATTTCAGTGGCCGGGAGCGCCGCCCACTCGGTGATCGCGTTCATCTTGATCGTGAGGGCCTGCTCGTCGGTAAGCAGCGCCGGGTCGAACCGGTCCCACGGAATATCGCGCTCCATGTTCCAGCGTACCGCCTCGAGTGAGGCGAACAATTCGGGATACAGCATCATGATTTGCCGTCTGTTTAAACGGACGCAGTGTATCAATCTGTCGTGACAGTCGCAGCTGTGACGTTCAGTGTGCGATCCGCCGCCTCAGCCAGCGCACCAGTGCGCCCACCACTGGCAGCTTCTCGTAGAGTTCCTCGGCTGCGTCCCAGTAATCGCGGTGCAGCGTCACGCGGCCTTCGTGATCGAATTCCAGCCAGCTCGCGCCGCGGATCTGCTGCGGTCGACCGCCCTCCAGGCGCGGGTTCTGAAAATCGAACACCCACACCAGGCAGGCTCGACGGGCATCACCCACCGCGTCCAGCACACGAAAGCGCGGCGCCTCGAGGTGTTCGAACATGGCTTCAAAAATCGCGGTGATCGGACCAGTGCCCACCACTTCATTGAAGGGGTCCTTGAATCGCGCATTCCCGGCATAGACCTCGCCCAGGCGTTCAAGCGACTCCCGGCTGAGCGTCTCGTAAAAACTCACCACGCGGGCGATAGGCTCAGCAAGGCAATCATACGGACGCATGCGGTCAGCCTCCGGTGATCGCGCGAACCGCACGGAAATACAGGCGCTCGGGCAGGATACGGAGGAGCTTCATCCAGCGGGTAAAGCGCTTGGGGAAATGCATTTCGAAGCCGCCCGATGCAAAGCCCGACACGATCTCGCGTGCAGCGGCTTCAGCGCTGATCAGGGCGGGCATCCGGAAGGCGTTTTGGGCGGTAAGCGGCGTGGCCACAAAACCCGGGTCGATCAGCCACACACCGACCCCGCGCGGCTGCAGATCAAGGTAAAGCGACTCGGCCAGATTGATGAGCCCGGCCTTGCCCGGCCCGTAGGCAAGCGCTTTGGGCAACCCCCGGTAGCCCGCAACACTTGAGACCAGCGCCAGGCCGCCAGAGCGTTGGCGCTCAAACACCGGAAGCAGCACATCGAGCCCGTTATAGACCGCGAGCAGATTGATTTCGATCAGGCGCCTCGCCTCGGCGAGATCGAAACTGTCAACCCGCATCTCCCGGTAGTCACCGGCGAGCCAGATCACCAGATCGATCTCCCCCCAGCTCGCGATGAGTGACCGGCAGGCGACTTCGAGCGACTGCCGATCGGCCACATCGGCCGGAAGAATGCGCGGCTTAGCGCCCAGGCGCTGCGCAAGCGCCTCGAGCGTCGGCGCGCGCCGCGCCGAGAGTGCGAGCAGCGCGCCGCGAGCAGCGAGATCGACCGCCAGCGCCTCGCCAATGCCGCTCGAGGCACCGATCAGCCATACCCTGCGCCCGCGCCAGTCGACGATTTTGGGGTTGAGCGCACCCCGGCGATCGGGCGCCCGGGGTGTGACCGGGGCGCCCGTGGCGGGCGGGGCGGATTCAAATTGCATCATGGGTCGAGGCGCTCAGCGTTTGGTAAAGGACAACGTAACCTCGCCCAGCCGGATGCCAAACTTGCTCATCACGGCCCGATTCAGCATCACCTGGTCATCGACCAGGAACATCCAGTCGTCAAAGTCGACATGCCAGGTTCTGCCCTCAATCGGCAGGGCCAGCGTGTATTTCCAGTTGAAGGCATTGCCCGCCACGATACCGACCGCCTCGCCCACGACATCGGCGGCAGTCCCGATATAGCGATCGGGCGCCACCCTGCGCAGCGTCCAGACTCGACGCTCGCGCGTGCCATCGGCATAGAGGAAGTCTTCCTCGAGCGTGCCGGTATCGCCTTCCCAGCGGCAGTTCATCTCAACCGTAAAGCGTTTGACCACCTTGCCGAAGCGATCCTGAAACATGCCCCAGGCATCAAGACGACCATTGAAATAGCGCGACGGGTCAAGCACTGGCCGCTCGGCCGCGTACTGCGCGGGAAGCGGCGCGCTGCAGCCGGCCAGACCGAGAGTGAGCGCGGCCAGCGCGGTCAGGGCCATGACCTGAAGCGCGCGCGCGAATCGTGCCGAAGCGAGCGCATGGACAGGCCGCATCACGGCTCGTCGAAGCAATGAAAGACTGAACCCCATCATGCATCCATCCTGTGATTTGGCGGACCGGCGGTGGCGAGGTCCGGATTGGGAAGGCGCCACAACAGCCACGCGGCAATGCTCTTGATGAGGCAAGGCAGCGCCGCATAGGCAAGGGAGAGCGCTTGCGTGACGGTACCGGCTACGCCTGGCTGATAGCCCAGCAGGCTGATAAGCGGCAGGCCCAGGCCGGCAGCCAGCGCGAGGTTGAGCTTGGTGGCAAGCGACCAGACGCCAAAATACGCGCCCTCGCGCGCACCGCGCCCTCCGGCCGCGGCAATCACGGCAGCCAGGAGCGCAGGGGGCATCGCCAGGTCGGCGCCGAGTGCCAGCCCGGTCACCCCGCAAATGACGCCAAAGGCCAGCCACTCGCCGGGTCCGAGCGCAAACGCCCAGGCGAAGGCCAGCACCGACGCCACCATGCCGATGAGCCAGGACCGCTTGGCGCCCACCCGAACACCCAACCGGATCCAGAGCGGCATGCCCAGTGCAGCGGCCGCGAAATAGATGAGCAGAAACAGGGGTGCCCGCGAAGCATCGCCCAGCACATCCGCTACGAAGAACAGCACCAGCGTTGCAGGCAGGGCGCTCGCCGTGCCGTTCAGCATGAACACCGCCAGCAACCGGGTAAAGGCACGTTCGGCGAACAGTGTGCGCCAGGGGGCGTTGCGGTCGGTCGGCTCGGATTCAGATGAGGTCGGATAGCCGGGGGCGTTGGAGGCCACCGCCGATGTGGCGGACGCTGGCGTCGGCGCATACCGTATCAGCCAGGCGGCCAATAGCAGCGCCGCCGCGAGGAGTATCGACAGCGTGCCCGCGTGCCGAGGTTCAAGCAAAGCCGCCGAAGCGAGCACCCCGGCCAGACCGCAGGCTTCGCGTACGCCGGTAATGCGAACCCGGGTTGCGGGATCCGTCCCCAACTCCGCGCCCCAGGCCTGGTGCGCGATCGTGACAGTCGACCAGGCGAGGTAAGTGATAACCGAGCCTGCGGCAAGCCAGACCGCCAGCCCCGTTGTCGACCACGCCGGCGGATGAAGCATCGCTGCAAAACCAGCCGCCAGAGGCACGCACGCGACGATCACCCAACGACGGTAGTCTGTCGAGCCGCGGGTGCGGTCGATTGCCCGGCCGATCAGCGGATCCGCAAGCGCGTCAATCAGCCGCGCCCCAAACAAGACGAGCCCGACCAGCGCGAGAGATAGCCCGGCCTCGCGTCCGTAAAAAGCTGGCAGCAGCACAAATAGTGGCAATTCGAGCAAGGCGAGTGGCGCTCGCAGAAACCCGTAGGCGAGAAGCGCTCGCACAGGAATCTCGGGCGAGAGCCCGCCGCCAGGGAGGCGGGCTCCGTGCGCAAACAGCGAGGTGCCAGCCACAGCGGACTCAGCGCGCAGGCGCGCTGGCGGGCGCCTCGGCAGCGCGTGCCCCAGCAGCAGCACCCGTTTCAAGCCCGCGCAGAAGCGCCTCTCGCAACGCCGGCTCACTGGTTCGCGGATCGAGCCAGATGCCAAAAAACGCGCGGCCAAACGCCGGGTCGTCGACCTCGCCAAGGAGCTTGTCGTTCAGCAGAAACCGGGTGGGCCCCCCGACGCGATAAATACCGGTGAGGCGGTCTCCCGCGCGTACGTCCGGAAAGATGGCGCGCATGCGTGCGAGCCAATTGGCGCGTTCGGCGGCCGAGCCACGGTCTGGCTGTCTGCCTATCTCGTGGTCGCTGCGCTCGGCGATCCGCGCGCCGGACAGGCTCATTGCGTACACCAGTTCAAGCGCGAAATCCCGATCGAAGGGTGGCGCGCCCGATCCTGGCGCCCCGGCTCGGGGCGCACCCGCGGTCCAGAGAGTGGCCTCGTAGACGCGCATACCGAGAAACCGAAGCGTGCCGCGGCCGGCCTCGCGAGGCTCGGCAAGCGCCGCGCGAAGGACCCCGGACGCGGCCTCGCCCGGCACTGTGCTGGACGCACTTGCAGGCCCGGCTGTCAGGCTCGATGCGACGCCAAGCGTGAGTGCAAAAGCGAAAACAGCAACTGCGCGCAGCACCTCTCTGTCATCACGGTCAAGTCGTTGTCGCATCACGGCCGCACGAGCGTGAACTGAACGACATCGGTGTTGCCATGCTCGAATGCCGCCTCGCAGTAGGCCAGATAAAACTCCCAGGTGCGGATGAAGCGGTCATCAAAGCCCAATGCCCGCACCTGGTCGAGCACCGACATGAATCGCTCGCGCCAAAGTTTCAGCGTGAGCGCGTAATCAGGGCCGAATGAGTGTTGCGCGAGCACCTGCAGTCCCGCCTTGCGGGCAAGCTCATCAAATCCGCTTCGGGTGGGAAGCATGCCGCCCGGGAAAACATACTGCTGGATAAAGTCAGTGCCGCGCCGATATCGATCAAAGAGCGCCTCATCAATCGTGATGGTCTGGATCGCAGCCCGCCCACCGGGGCGAAGGCAGCGCGCAACGCTCTTAAACCACGCCTGCCAGTAGCGTTCACCCACCGCCTCGAACATTTCCACCGAGGCAATGCCATCGTAGACCCCCGTCTCGTCGCGGTAGTCACGGAGCACAAAGCGCGCCTGTCCATGTGCGGTGCGCGAGAGTCGTTCGCGCGCATGGGCAAGCTGCTCGGTTGAGAGCGTGAGTCCCGTGACATGCAGGCCGCGCGAAGCGGCCGCCTCGGCAAACCCGCCCCACCCACAGCCGATCTCGAGCACTGCCGCGCCCGAAGCAAGCGCCAGCTCATCGAGCAGTCGCCGGTTCTTCGCGTGTTG
>JALREG010000217.1 GCA_023253905.1 Burkholderiaceae bacterium | reverse complement strand
GTCGCTCCTTCTGAAGGGGCGGTGGCAGGATTGCATGGATCTGTGCCTGGAAATCATCGGCCGCGACCGAAAGTTTCGCGAGGACGCTGCGCGCAAAGTCATGCTGGCGGCCTTCGAATTGTGCGGCGATCCACCGCTCGTGGGCACCTACCGCAGGCGGCTGAGCGCGGGCCTATACTGACCGCCTCACCAGCGACGCCGAAGGACCGTATATGTCAGCAACCGACGACACGCGGGTTCAGGTCACCATCGACCGGGGAGTGGCCGACGTTCGGCTCAATCGGCCCGACAAGCTCAATGCACTCGACAGCGCCATGTTCGATGAGCTGATTGCAACAGGCGATCGGCTGCGCACCATGCCTGGCCTGCGGGCGGTGGTTTTGTCGGGTGCGGGCAAGGCATTCTGCGCCGGGCTCGACATGGGACGCTTCCAGGCCATGGCCAGCCAGGCCGATAGCGCGGCCTCACTGCGGCTGGGTCCCCGCTCGCACGGAGACTGCAATGTGCCGCAATACGCAGCACTGGTCTGGCGAAGCGTTCCTGTCCCCGTCATCGCCGCCGTTCACGGCGCCGCCCTGGGGGGTGGTCTGCAGATTGCGCTCGGCGCCGACATCCGGATCGTATCGCCGGAGGCCAAGCTCGGGCTTCTGGAAATCCGCTGGGGCATCATCCCCGACATGGGTGCTTTCATTGTGTTGCCTGAACTCATGTCCGCTGACCGGATTCGCGATCTTGCCTACACCGGCCGCACGGTCAGTGGCGCCGAGGCGGTCGCGATGGGGCTTGCCACCCAACTGAGCGACGACCCGCTGAGTGCGGCCCTTGCCATGGCGCGCGACATCGCCTCGCGAAACCCGGACGCCATTCGCGCCACGAAGGCGTTGGTAGCGGTGGCCTATTCCACGGATCAGGCCACTCGCCTTCAAAGCGAGTCCGATGCTCAGATCGCGATCATGGAACGCCCAAATCAGCGCGAGGCGGTTCGCGCGCAACTGGAAAAGCGCAAAGCGCAGTTTGTGGATCCGGTCTGACTGGCGGCGGCGCACTCATCGCCCTTGCGAGGGCGGCTTTTCAGAAACCGGGCATCCCTTCAGACCGAGCGGCGGAACCAGATCGCCGACAAGCCGAACGCAAGGAGCCCCAGCAACGCAGACGCAGCCGCGAACAGCGCGCCGATTTCGGTATCGCGGCGTTCGAGTGCAAACCGCGAGGTGAGGTGCTGATAGACCTTGCGCAGATCGACCGCCGAACCGGCGTAGAAATATTCGGCTTCGGTGACCTTCGCAACCGCTTTCAGCGCTTCTTCATCCAATCGCACATAAAACGACCAGCCCTCATAGCCAGGAATGGAGCCATTCGGGGTGCCGAATCCGACGGTGTACACGCGCACCCCCAGTTCGGCGGCCTTGCGAGCGGCCACCACCGGGTCGGGACCGTTGGTTCGCCGACCATCGGACAGCAGCACGATAGCGCCACCGGTGTAAGAACCGGGGGCGAGCGCCGCCGCCGGCGCCTTGGGTGCGGCTTTGGGAGGGGGCGGTGCGGCTCGGCTTTCGATCGCCCCCTTAGCGCGGCCGCCGTCCCGACCGAATCCTTGACCATAGAGTAACGACTCAAGGTCGATTCCCGCTTCGGGCATGAGCGTGGCAAGCGCCACCAGCAGACCACTACCGGTGGCGGTGGCTCGCTGCAGTTGGAAGCGGTCGATGGCCGCCAACAGGTCTTCCTTACGGTCGGTGACCCCCTGCACCACCTGGGCCGACCCTGCGAAGGTGACAATCCCCACCCGGATGCCCTCGGGAAGTTCGCGAATGAATTCGCGTGCTGCAACCTGGGCGGCGTGGATGCGGTTGGGCTCGACGTCGTTGGCGAGCATGCTGCGCGACACATCGATCGCCAGCACGATCGTCATGTAATCGGCGGGGAGCACCACATTGGCTGCGGGGCGCGCGGCCGCGATGAGGCCGGACGCGATGCTGACGAGGAGCAGCGCGGGCGGCACGTGACGACGCCAGCGCTGGCCGGGACTGATCGCCTGCCGGACCAGGATCAGGCTCGCGTAGCGCACAGCGTTTCGCCGCCGACGGCGAAGGAGCCATACATAAAGCGCCACCAGGAGAGGCAGCACCAGCAGACCCCAGAGGAAATCGGGCCAGATGAATCGCACGGCTTTTAGATTCAATGCTAATGTCCCACTCTACCACCGACAGCCATCCAGGGTCAGCTTCCAGCCATGCGCCGCGGTTCGCTCTACAGCAGCCGGTCACGTCCCAGCGAAGACCGCTCTTCGGCAAGCGGCGCGCCCGGGCACCCAGCCGCGCCGGAGCCCAGTCGCGCGGACTTACCCAGCGGCCCGACGCAGCCCGGCGAACGCGCCAACGCCAGCAGCGCCCCGCGCACACAGGGGTTACGAGCCCGACTCCGGTCGCGTCTTGCCCGCTATGGTCAGGCCTCGGCATTTCTTGCCGGTATCGTGCTCGCCCTGGCAATCGTTCTGATCCGCGATGCGCTCGCCCCCCCCCAGGCCATGCTGACCCAAGAGGATATCGACGCAGCGGTGCTCCACACACTCGAAACCCGCGACCTGCCATCGCGCGCTGCACGCGCAGCCGAGGCCGTCCGGCAGTCGGTGGTCCGAATTCGCGGCTATGCGGTGGACCCCAGCGAGCCCGAGGCAGGCCTCAAAGAGCGGGGAACAGGCACGGGCGTGGTCATCATGGAAGACGGCACGCTCCTCACCAATCTGCATGTGGTGGCTGGCGCCGAAGAGCTTCGTGTCACATTTTTTGACGGCAGTGAAACGACAGCCACGCTCGCGGGCGCCCAGCCTGATAACGACCTCGCGGTGCTTAAGCCCAAGGAAATTCCCGATGACCTGCCGCCCGCTACGCTAGGCGCAAGCAACCGCCTGGCGCCGGGCGACGAGGTGGTGGCCGTTGGCTTTCCGTTCGGAATTGGCCCATCAGTCAGCGCCGGTGTGGTCTCAGGCCTTAATCGCGAGTTCAAATCCGAAGAGGGCGAGCGGCCGTTGAAAGGCCTCATCCAGTTCGACGCAGCCGCCAACCCTGGTAATTCGGGCGGCCCGCTCGTCACGCTGTCGGGCGAGGTGGTGGGCATCGTCACTGCCATTCTCAACCCCACCTCAGCGCGAACATTCGTCGGCATCGGCTTTGCTGTCACCATCGAAAGTGCCGGCACCGCGATCGGCATTCCCCCGTTCTGAACCTACAGGAATTCTGTCCCATGCAAGCCCAGGAATCGAACCCCGCCTGGAACCGGCCGGGCACCGCACCACTGCGAAATGAAGTCGCCGCCCGAATGGAGCAGGTGCTCTACGAGGTCAAACGCGTTGTCGTGGGACAGGATGCTTTCCTGGAGCGCGTGCTGGTGGCCATGCTGGCCCGAGGCCATCTGCTGGTCGAAGGGGTGCCGGGGCTCGCCAAGACGCTCACCGTGAATACGCTCGCGCGCACCCTTCGCGGCACCTTCAAACGCATCCAGTTCACCCCCGATCTGCTGCCCGCGGATCTGGTCGGAACCCGTGTCTTCAATCAGAAAACCAGCGAGTTCTCCACGGCACTGGGGCCCGTCTTCACCAACCTCCTGCTCGCTGACGAGATCAACCGCGCACCAGCCAAGGTGCAAAGCGCGCTTCTCGAGGTGATGCAGGAACGCCAAGTCACCATCGCTGGCGAAACCCATCGGTTGCCCAATCCCTTCCTCGTGATGGCCACGCAGAATCCGATCGAAACCGAAGGCACCTACCCGCTGCCCGAGGCTCAGGTCGACCGCTTCATGATGAAGGTGCTGGTGGGCTATCCCACCGAGGACGAAGAGTTTGTTATCGTCGAGCGCGTCACCGGTCCGGCGATCGATGTTTCGCCAGTAGCCACCACCGAGGAATTGGCCGCGCTCCAGGCCGAATGCCGGCGCGTCTACGTCGATCCGGCGTTGGTGCAGTTCGCGGTGAAAATCGTTGCCGCCACCCGGAACCCTGCCGCCTGCGGTCTGCCGGAACTCGCGCGCTACATCGGCTTCGGGGCCAGCCCGCGCGCCACGATCAGCATGATAGAGGGCGCCCGCGCCCTCGCCCTCCTGAGGGGGCGCAGCTACGTCCTGCCTGCCGATGTGATCGACCTGGTGGCCGATGTGCTTCGCCACCGCTTGGTGCTGAGCTATGAGGCGCTCTCCGAAAACCTCTCCCCCGATCAACTGATCGGTAAGCTGCTGCGCGCCATTCCTGCGCCCGACACGCCGCTCTCAACCCATGTCAGGCTGGGAGAGTCGGCCTGATTGGGCCGGCTGAGGAACGCACCCTCCCATGTTTGGCTGGTTTCGCAAGCGAGCTGCAGCCGCGGGTCCTGAAGCGACTGCGTCCGGGGCAGCGATCGCCTCAGGCGGCCCGGCTCTGCAAACCGTAAGAACCGATCCCGAGCGGCTGCTGAAAAAGCTAGAGTGGACGGTTGTGCGCCGGCTGGACGGCATTCTCCAGGGCGATT
>JALREG010000158.1 GCA_023253905.1 Burkholderiaceae bacterium | reverse complement strand
AGAATTTATAGCCGCGCCGATATTCGAATTTATCAACGGCTTTCATCAGGCCGATGTTGCCTTCCTGAATCAGATCGAGAAACTGAAGACCACGATTGGTGTATTTCTTGGCGATTGAGATGACCAGCCGCAGATTGGCCTCGGTCATTTCGCGCTTGGCCTTCCGGGCGCTCGTCTCGCCGGTGGTCATCTTCTTATTGATGTCTTTCAGGTCGGCCAATGGCAGAACCACTCGCACCTGAAGGTCGATCAGTTTCTGCTGCAGATCCTGAATGGCGGGCACATTGCGCGTGAGCACCTGCTGCCATGCGGAGGGCTTGCTCAGCTCGGACTCGACCCAGCGCAGATTGGTTTCATTACCCGGAAACGACGCGAGGAAATGCTCCCGAGGCATGCCTACCCGGCGAACGCATATTTCGGCAATTGAGCGCTCGAGCTTGCGAACCTCTTCGACCTGGCTGCGCAGCGTGTCGCAGAGCTTTTCGACGATTTTCGCGGTGAAGCGGATCGTCATCAGCTCGTCTTGAATCTCGCTTTGAGCCTTGAGGTAGGGCTTGCTCTGATAACCGTCTTTTTCGAACGCAACCCGCATCCGATCAAAGCCCGAGCTGATCAGTTCGAATTTTGCAAGCGCATCGCGCTTGAGCTCCTCGAGCCGAGCGGTGTTGGCACCCCCAGCATCGCCCCCCTCTTCGTCTTCAAAATCCGCTTCTTCGGCAGGCGCGGCAGGGGCGGCTGCAACAAACTCGACTTCCTGCGCATTCGGATCGATCAGCCCGTCGACCACCTCGTCGATGCGCATGGTTCCGGCCCGGATACGGTCGGCGTGATCGAGAACTTCCTTGATGGTGGTGGGACAGGCCGAGATCGCACGGATCATGTGCTTGAGGCCGTCCTCGATCCGCTTGGCGATTTCAATCTCGCCCTCGCGCGTGAGGAGTTCGACCGAACCCATTTCTCGCATGTACATGCGAACTGGGTCGGTGGTTCGACCAAATTCGGAATCAACCGTAGATAGCGCAGCTTCGGCCTCTTCCTCGGCGTCGTCATCGGAGCTCGCCACCGGAGTGGTGTCGGCCATGAGCAGCGTTTCAGCATCGGGCGCCTGATCGTATACCGCGATGCCCATGTCATTGAATGTGCTGACGATCGATTCGATCGCCTCGGCCTCAACCAGGTCCTCGGGGAGATGGTCGTTGATCTCCGCATAGGTGAGGAAGCTTCGCTCCTTGCCCAGCTTGATCAGCGTCTTGAGATTGTTCCGGGTGGCCTCACGCTGCTCTTCGGTAATGCCCGAGCGGCCACCGAGCTCCTTCAGGAGCTGCTTCTCCTTCGCACGGCTGCCGCGTTTGGTGGCCTTGACCGCGACCACAGGTACTTCTGGAATGGCCTCGGCCTCGGACTCCGCGTCGTCGAACACTTCGACCTGGTCTGTGCCATCGGAGGCTTCGTCGAGGTCCTCTTCACCCTCGGAATGGGCACCGGCCTTGGCCGGCTTGCCAGGCTTTCCTGGCTTGGCTGCCTTGGCCGGTTTGGCCTCCTTGGCGAGGGCTGCCACCTTCGCTTCCTTGGCGGGCGCGGCTACCTTCGCTTCCTTGCCGGGTACCGCTGCCTTGGCCACTCCCGCGGTGGACTTCAGCCCGGGCGCTATTGCAGCGGGCTTGGATTCGGCCGGCTTGGCCGAAACCGTAGCGGCCTTTTTGTGCGTACCGGCCGCATCGACCGATTTGGGGGCGGATTTTGGCGTGGCAGCGGCTCGGACCGCGATCGTAGAGGTTGCTCCCGACTTACTCGACTGCGAAGCGGCTTTTTCAGCTTTAGGAACGGGCTTTGCGACCGGCTTGGCAGCAGACTTCGTGGCGGAATTGGACGCAGGCTTCGGCGCCTGCTTGTTGGCCGCTTTCTGGGCAGGCGCAAGCGCCGGCTTGGCGACAGGCTTGGAGGTCGGCTTAGCGGCCGCCTTCATGACGGGCTTGGCGGTTGATTTGGCGACGGGCTTGGCCGGAGAATTTGGCACCGCCTTGATACCAGGCTTCGCAACGGGCTTGACAGGCGCTTTCGCTACGGACTTCGCGACGATCTTTGAGCCGGCCTTCGATGCCGCTTGAGCCACCGCTTTCCCAGACCCGAGCCCCTTCTTTGGAGGTAATGCCGCAGCCTTCATCAAAGGCTTGGTTGCTGCATTCGCCGAAGCACGCGACGGGGTTTTGGATGACTGCGCGGCGGATCGGGAGGGCGCAGACTTAGCGGGTAACTTGGCTGTGCTACGGGCGGTTCCCTTCGTAGCGGACTTTGCCGCAAACTTCGTGGCAAGCTTCACTACAATTTTGGCCGCTGGTTTGGCCGCCTTACCGGTAGCCGGAACCGCTGACTTAACCGCCGACCTGCTCGCCGATTTAACGACCGATTTAACCGGTGGTTTAACCGCTACCTTCCCCGCTGTTTTGGTAGCCACCGCTGTTTTGGAAGCCACCTTAGCCGCCACCCGCCCCGAACCCGCAGCCCTGACCGTCGCTGTTTTCGAACCCGTTCGCTTCATCAGTCACCCCCGTTTGCCTGAACGCTTATCGCTTCCAGCGCGACCTTGCCGTTCGTCCTCCGTTTTTTACGGAGAAAACCTATCATTTTACCATGGCCCGGGTCATCTTGAGGAGTGCTGCGTAGCGTTGTCTCTGCTCCTCGGTGTTGACGCCGGAGGACACCAGTTGTTCGATCTGCTGGCGCGCCCAGCGACTTTTCAACTGCCCAAGCGCCCCGCCCAGTTCAAGTGCTGCCTCCTCGCCGCTTAACTCGGCGAAACCGGCAGAATCGGCGCCGCCAGCGCGCTCCAGTCGGAGAACCTCTTCGGGATCGGAGCCACGCAGCGCCTCGCAGACGCTCGCAAAAGTACCGCCTGGCGGTAGCGCAGCAATTTTCCGGATCCAGTTGGCCAGAACAGCCGGCACCCAAGCCTCGTCTGCATCAAGCGTGCCGGCAAGTGCCGGGTGGAGAGCGAGCAGCAGACGCGACCGAGCTTCGAGATCAGGGGCTGCAGCGGGCACCCGCAACCGGGGAGGTTCGGCGCGATAACCCGCCTTGGGCGGGCCCGCACGTTCTCCACGGAGCTTGCGCGGCGCCCCCTCGTGACTCGTCGAATCATCCCTACGCGGCGCACGTGCGCCGTCCGTCCAGGACGAACTCCGGTCCGCCCCGCGTTCGAATCCGCGGGCGCCTCGCTCGGGCTGAAAGAACCGCTCCACCTCAGCAACGGCGAGCTGAGCCAGCGCAGCAAGTCGATGCACGATCTGAAGGCGAAGCGCCGGGGCTGAAAGCTCGCTGATCATGGGACGCGCCTTGGCGAGCAGCATCGCGCGGCCCTCGGGCGTACCCAGGTCAATCTGCTGCGATAGCTCTCGAAGCAACACTTCCGAGAGCGGTACCGTTTTACCGAGCAGCTCACGCCAACCCTCCACGCCCTGCTCGCGGACGAAACTGTCCGGGTCATGCTCAGGCGGCAGGAACAGAAAGTCGATTCGCCGGGTATCCGCTGTGTGCGGCAGACATACGGCGAGTGCGCGCGACGCGGCTTTTCGACCGGCAGCGTCCCCATCAAACGCAAACACCAGACGCGAGGCCAGTCGAATCAATTTTCGGACATGGTCAGGCGTGGTGGCGGTACCCAGCGTTGCCACCGCATTACCCACGCCATGCTGGGCCAGCATCACCACGTCCATGTAGCCCTCGACCACCACCACGCAGTCCTCGCGGCGAATCGCATCGCGGCCTTCGAAGCTGCCGTAAATTTCTCGTCCCTTGGAGAACACTGGCGTTTCGGGCGAGTTCATGTATTTGGGCTCGCCGCCATCGAGCACGCGCCCCCCAAAGCCAATCACCTGGCCGCGCGGATTACGGATCGGAAACATGATGCGGTCGCGAAACCGGTCATAGCGACGGGTTCGGCCCCGCGCGATCGAAGCGGGAGCTCCCGGGTCTGGCTGCGCCGGTTCTGGCGTCTCTAAGCCCGGCGCCTCTGCCTCAGGCATCAACGGGCTCTGCGTTTGCGCGCCCACCACCTCCCCAACCGAATCAGGCTTGACCTCACCCGAATCAGTCCCTCGAGACGTGCCCGAATATCCGGTGCCGCTGTCATCCGCCGGCGACTCAATCACCAGGCCCGCGGTGGCCAGCACCGTCGCCGAATAATCGGGAACCGCAGCTTCCAACGCCCGCCACTGGGCGGGCGCATAACCGATTCCGAACCGAGCAGCCGTCTCGCCGGTCAGGCCCCGCCCCTTCAGGTAGTCGATCGCACGGGGCGTATCGCGCAGCCGCTGACGATAGTGGCGCGCGGCGGCCTCGAGAATGGCCAGCAGGCTCTGAGATTCGGAGGCCGCTGCGGCGGCAGCGGCGGGGTCAATGTCGCGCGACTCTGGAACCGTCATCCCCGCTTCGCGCGCCAGGTCCCGAATGGCATCCACATACCCCTGACCGGCATGCTCCATGAGAAATCCGATCGCCGACCCATGGGCGCCACATCCAAAGCAGTGGTAAAACTGCTTGGTAGGACTCACAGTAAAGGAAGGCGATTTTTCGCCGTGAAACGGGCAGAGCCCCAGGAAATTAGCGCCCGCGCGCTTGAGCTTCACGTGACGCCCCACCACGTCGACGATATCGACGCGGGCGAGCAGCTGCTGGATGAAGTCCTGCGGAATCACCCGGCGAGTCTAGCGCGCCAGCCGGGCCTTTACCTGAGCGGATACCGCGGCCATATCGGCTCGCCCAGCCAGCGCCGAGCGGACCTGCGCCATGACCTTGCCCATGTCCTGGGGACCAGCGGCGCCCGTGGCAGCCATGGCAGATTCCACGGCGGCCGCAATTTGGCCTGCATCGGCCTGCTCGGGTAGATAGGCGAGCAGCACCGTGAGCTCAAATTTTTCGCGGTCGGCGAGGTCTTGGCGTCCGCCCGCTTCGAACTGAGTAATGGAGTCGCGCCGCTGCTTGGCAAGTTTTTCAACGACTGCGGCAATTTGGGAATCGTCGAGCGTGATGCGCTCATCAACCTCACGCTGCTTGATGGCAGCAAGCAACAGCCGCAACGCGGACAAGCGATCGGACTCACGCGCCCGCATCGCAGATTTCATGTCTTCGCTGATTCGGTCTTTGAGACTCATGATGTGCCGAGGGATTGAACCCCTAGAGATGCTCAAACGGAAAAAGCATTGGGGCGGAGATGTGTTCTATCGCCGCCCCAAGCTTTCGCCTACACCTGCTGCTGGAAAGCGCGCGCCCGGCTACGGGCGCACACGCCACCCCTCATCAGTAGAGTTTCTTAGGCAGCATCTGACTGCGGATGCGCTTGAAATGGCGCTTAACTGCGGCCGCTTTTTTACGCTTTCGCTCAGAGGTGGGCTTCTCATAGAACTCGCGTGCGCGGAGTTCCGTGATGATTCCGGCTTTCTCGATCGTTCGCTTAAAGCGCCGTAGCGCCACATCGAACGGCTCGTTTTCCTTGACCCGGACTGTCGGCATTGAAAATCACCCCCTTTCAATCGAACCGACGAGTGTACACATAAGTCGCCAATGGAGTCAAAGAGAAGGGAAAGATCTGAAGGGGGGCATCCTCGACACCCCCGAGCAGCCATCCAGCAACTCGCCTGGATGCGCGGATGCGACGGGCTACCGGGGAACCCATCGCTCAACGACCCAGCGAATGGCCCGCCACATAGCCAGAGGCCCAGGCCCATTGAAAGTTGTAGCCCCCGAGCCAGCCGGTGACATCAAGCACCTCGCCCAGGAAATAAAGGCCGGGCATGCGGCGCGACTGAAGTGTCCGGGGATCGATCTCATCGGTCGCAACGCCCCCCGATGTCACTTCGGCCTTGCGGTAGCCCTCGGTCCCTGTGGGCTGAAGCGACCAACCGGACAGTTGGGAGATGAGCCGATCGAGATCGCGGCGCCCAAGTTCGGCAAGCTTGCGGCGCGCGAGCGTCTCACCGAGCACACGCTCGCTCCAGAGCGCTGCGAGCCTGCGCGGCAGGCGGTGCGACAACACGCTGGCAAGCGGTAAGCGGCCCGAGCCATCGCGCTCGTCGGCGAGCCAGCGCGAGGCATCCGCGCCAGCCAGCAGATCAATCGTGAGCATCGAGCCGGGGCGCCAGAAGCTGGAAGTCTGAAGCACCGCCGGTCCCGATAATCCCCGGTGGGTAAATAACAGATCCTCATCGAACGCCGGCGACTGGCCACTCTGAATGCGAACCGGACACGCCACCCCGGCCAGGGTCACAAAATCAGCCCATGCCGCGGGATCAAAGATCAGCGGAACCAGGGCCGGACGCGGTTCGACCACGCGGTGCCCGAACTGTCGAGCAATGCGGTACCCCAGGTCGGTGGCGCCGATCTTCGGGATTGACAGCCCACCGGTGGCCACCGCCACCGCCCGAGCGTGAAAGGCGCCGAGATCGGTATCGACCCGGAAGCCGGGCGCCTCCGACCCTACTGCCTCCCGGTGGAGTGCAATGAGACGGCAGGGACGGCGTTCATCCACCCGTCCTGCGGCGCATTCGGCCGACAGCATGTCGATGATCTGCTCGGCCGAGTCATCGCAGAACAACTGGCCTTTATGCTTTTCGTGATAACCAATGCGGTGGGCCCGGACCAGATCAATAAAGCGGCCAGGGGGATAGGCGCGCAGGGCGAATCGTGCAAATCTCGGATCGGCGCCGGTGAACCGCTCGAGCCGGTCACCTTCCAGATTGGTGAAATTGCAGCGGCCGCCACCCGATATGCGGATCTTCTCCGCGCGACGCTCGCTGTGATCGATAAGCAGCACCCGCAGCCCGCGCTGGCCAGCCACTGATGCACACATCAGGCCGGCAGCACCACCGCCAATCACGATCAGGTCGTACGCGAGCGCTGAAGTCACCATGCAATACTACGCCGATGCGCGTTCTCGGCATCGAAAGCTCCTGCGATGAAACCGGTCTCGCGGTCTACTGCACCGAGCGGGGACTGCTCGGGCAGGCACTGCATTCGCAGGTCGACATGCACGAACGTTATGGCGGCGTGGTGCCTGAGCTGGCCTCACGTGATCACATCCGCCGCGTTCTGCCGCTTGCGCGACAAGCGCTCGCCGAGAGCGGCCTCGCGCCCGCAGACCTCGATGGCATTGCCTGGACCGAAGGCCCCGGACTCGCCGGCGCGTTGCTGGTGGGCGCAGCGGTCGGCGCAACGCTCGCCTGGGCGCTTGGCCGGCCAGGAATCGGCGTTCACCACCTGGAGGGGCATCTGCTTTCGCCGCTTCTCGCCAGCGATCAGCCCCCCATGCCATTCACTGCGCTCCTGGTATCTGGCGGCCACACGCAACTCCTCGCGGTGGAAGAGATCGGCAGCTACCGGCTGCTGGGCGATACGCTCGATGACGCGGCCGGCGAAGCGTTTGATAAAAGTGCAAAGCTCCTGGGCCTCGGCTATCCCGGCGGCCCGGCCCTGTCGCGGCTGGCCGCCCAGGGCAAGCCCGGACGCTTCAAGCTCCCCAGACCGATGCTGCACGACACGGGGCTGGATTTCAGTTTCAGCGGCCTCAAAACCGCCGTGCGCACCCAGGTGGCGCGCGGTTTACCCGACGAGTCCACCCGCGCAGCGCTTGCCCTCGAGGTTGAAACCGCCATCACCGAAGTGCTGGCAACCAAGGCGATTCGGGCGGTCCGCGAGTCTGGGCATGGCCGACTGGTGGTCGCGGGTGGAGTGAGTGCAAACCGCCAGCTGCGTGAACGCCTCATTCAGGCTGCAGAACGCGAGCGGTTCCGCGTCTGGTTTCCACCGCCCGCGCTTTGCACCGATAACGGCGCGATGATCGCTCTGGCCGGCGCCCTTCGCCTGGACGCCATGGCGCGCGCGGGTTCCCTGCCGTCGGCGCCCAGAAATTTTCGTGTCAGACCGCGCTGGCCCCTGGACGAACTCGAGACGATTGCGGGTAGGTAAACGCCGCCAGTTCAGCGGGTTCGCGGCCACAGCCACGCCGCCCCACGCACACCCGACGAATCGCCGTGTCTTGGCGGCAATAGGGGCGTATCGACCCGGTCCGAAAACACATACCGACCCCAGACGCGCGGCACCTCCTCATAGAACTCGCTCACTGCGCTCAAGCCGCCGCCCAGGACAATCGCATCCGGATCGATGATGTTGATGACCATTGCCAGGGCCCGGGCGAGCCGATCGACGTAGCGGCCGAAGCTGTCACGCGCCGCGGCATCGCCCGCGCGCATGGCATGGACCAGTACCTCGGCCGACGCTTCGCTCGCGGCGGCGTGAAGCGCATGATGGCGAGCGAGCCAGCCTGGGCCACTCAAGAAGGTTTCGATGCAGCCGCGCCTGCCACAGTAGCAGCGCGGACCCGGCCACTCCTCGGCGGCCATCACCGCGTCGTCCGTGGCGGGCATCCGGTTATGACCCCATTCGCCTGCAATCGCCATCCGGCCGACGATCGCCTCACCGTTCACCGCCAGGCCGCCGCCCACACCAGTACCCAGGATCACGCCAAAGACAACGCGTGCGCCCGCGGCTGCGCCGTCACTCGCCTCCGACACCGCGAAGCAATTGGCATCGTTATCGATACGGACCGGACGAGCAAGCGCCCGCTCGAGGTCGTCGGCAAGCCGATGGCCGATCAGCCAGGTGGAGTTGGCATTTTTCACCCGGCCCGTGGCGGGCGAGATCGCCCCCGGAATCCCGATGCCCACCGGTGCCAGCTGCAGCAGGTTAACGCCCGATCCGGACGCCAGCGCTTGCGCCCGGGCAGCGACCTCGCGGACCAGCGAGGCGATCGCATCCAGCGTGCGCTGATAGTCGCCGCGTGGCGCGGGGATCCGCATGCGAACGAGATCGGTACCGTCATCGGCGAGCGCAATCGCCTCGATCTTGGTGCCGCCCAGATCCACGCCAATCCGCATGGGGCCCGCCAGCGTTCAGCGCTCGGTATCGCCCGGCGCGCTGTCGGCGGGTGGCCTGCGCGAGCCGCCAATACGCGACTCGGTACCATTTAGTAGACGGCCGATATTGACCCGATGCCGCCAGATGAGGAAGGCGCCCATCACAGCCACCGCCAACGCGCGCTGATCGGCGCCATGCAGCAGCACCTGCCAGAAGGGCGCGAACACAGCGGCCACCAGCGCGGCCAGCGACGAGTACCGGAAAAAGAACGCGATGATGAGCCAGGTGGCCAGGGTGCCCCCCCCAATCAGGGGGTCGACCGCGAGCAACACCCCCGCGGCAGTGGCCACGCCCTTGCCGCCCTGAAAGCGGTGAAACACCGGAAACAGATGGCCCATGAAGGCAGCGAGTCCGGCAAGCATGACCGTGTTCTCATCGAGTCCGAGCGCCGGGCCGGCGCCCCGCGCGAGAAGCACTGCGATCACACCTTTCAGCGCATCACCGAGGAGCGTGAGAAGCGCCGCCACCCGATTGCCGGTTCGCAGCACGTTGGTGGCCCCGGGGTTGCCAGAGCCATAAGTGCGCGGGTCGGCAAGCCCCATCACGCGACTCACCACCACGGCGAACGACACCGAGCCGATCAGATAAGCCACCAGCAACGTCAGGAGCTCTGCGGTCATGGGTTCCCCTTCCGATTGCGCTTGCCCTGCGCCAAAGCCACGTTGCTCATTTGTCGAGCGCGCACTGCACCGGGCGCGAGCCAAGCAGCGTGATGATCTGCGCGGGCGCAAGCGACACCAGGTAGCCGCGCCGACCGCCGTTCAGATAAACGCGATCAAATTGTTCCATGGTGGACTCGTGATAAACCGGCAGTGCCTTACGCAGGCCAAACGGCGAGGTGCCACCCACCAGATAGCCGGTGTGACGGTTCGCCACGTCGGGCGCGCACGGCTCGACCGACTTCACACCAATCTGGCGCGCAAGCGCCTTGGTGGACACCTTGCGGTCGCCATGCATCAGCACTACCAGCGCACGCGCGCGCTCGTCCTGCATGATGAGCGTCTTGAAGACCTGGTGTTCGTTCACGCCCAGCTGGCGCGCTGATTCAGCGGTGCCGCCGTGCTCGACATAGTCGTAGGGATGTTCATCAAAGACCACCCGGCGCTCGCGCAGAAAGCGCGTGGCGGGTGTCTCTGACACATGACGGACGCGCTCGTTCATGGGGCGACGGGCGCCTCGGGATAGAGCCCGCGGGTGCGCGCAAAGAGGCGCGTGAGCCCGAGCAGAGCGTCAACAAAAGGCGTGTCGACGCCGACCACTGCGCCAATCTCCTGCACCGAACCCACCAGCGCATCGAGTTCGATCGGCCGATGCGCTTCGACGTCCTGCAGCATGGAGGTCTTGAAGGCACCGATCCTGCGGGTGACCTGATGACGCTCTTCAGGCGAAATATCGATCGGCAGGCCGATGCGTGCACCAATGGCCGATGCCTCGGTCATGGCTCGACTCAAAAAGCCGCACACCAGCGGGTCATCGAGCAACCGGTCGGCAGTGGCGCCGGTGAGCGCCGACACCGGGTTCATGGTCATGTTGCCCCAGAGCTTGAACCAGACTTCCTGCTGAATCCGGGCCTCGCAGTCGGTCTGGAAACCGGCGGCTTTGAAGGCGGCCACGGCCGCATCGCAGCGCGCGCTCGCGCGGCCATTGGGCTCGCCGATGATGATCCGTACCGGTGTTGCGCGACGCACCACACCGGGCGCGGGCGTGCTCGCCCCAAGATGCAGCACCGAACCGATAACCCGGGAAGGCGGCATCCGGGCCGCCAGGCTGCCATCGGGGTCGATCGACTGCCAGCGCCGCTCGGCCAGTGCGGCGTCTAGCCCGTGGAAGAACCACCAGGGGACGCCGTTCATCGCCGACAAAATCGCGGTATCTGGGCCCAGAAGCGCCGCCACCGAATCGGCGACCGCGGGTAGCGCCGGGGCCTTGACCGACAGCACCACCAGATCCACTCGACCGAGTGCGCGCGGATCATCGCTCACCTCGAGCGGATATTGCGAGCGCTGCTCGCCGTCGGGACCCGGCTCGATCAACTGCAGGCCATTTCGCCGCACCGCTTCAAGCGTTTTGCCGCGCGCGAGCGCACACACCTCGAGTCCTGCACGCGCCATCATCGCAGCAGTCAGCCCGCCAACGGCACCCAGTCCAACGATCGCAATCCGCACAACCCGTCCCCTTGATTTCACCAGGACACGCCTCTCGGGTGGCCCGGCACGTGGCGCTGAAGTATGCCCGATTCAGCGCGGCCGGCGCGCGCGCAGAATCAGGCCATGCTAGCCGCGCGGGTGGTGCTGGGCGTGCAGCGTCTTCAGGCGCTCGCGCGCAACATGCGTGTAGATCTGGGTGGTGGAAATATCGGCGTGCCCCAGCAGCATCTGAACCACGCGCAGATCGGCGCCATGCTGCAGCAAGTGGGTGGCGAAGGCGTGCCGCAGGGTGTGGGGCGAGAGCGGCGCGGTGATGCCGGCCACGATCGAATAACGGCGAATCAGTGTCCAGAACATCTGCCGGGTCATCGCCCGGCCGCGCTGCGTCACGAACATGGCATCTGAGGCACGCTCACCCAGAAGATCCCGCCGGGCCTCGCGCATCCAGCGGGCGAGCCAGTGGCAGGCATGTTCACCAAGTGGCACCAGCCGCTCCTTGTTGCCCTTGCCAATCACGCGCACCACGCCCTGCTCGAGCGACACACCCACGGAGGGCAGATCGACCAGTTCGGAGACCCGCAGGCCGGTGGCGTAGAGCGTCTCGAGCATGGCCCGGTCACGCAGCCCCAGCGGCGTGCTGACGTCGGGGGCTTCGAGAAGCGCCTCGACCTGGGTAAACGACAGCGTGGAGGGAAACCGCTGCGGCTGGCGCGCCGTGCGAAGTCGAAGCGAGGGGTCATCAGACCGCCGGCCCTCCCTCACCAGATGACGAAAAAACCGCCGGAATACCGATAACCGCCGATTGGCACTGGCAGGACGTGAATCGGGGTGACGCGCAGCGATGTAGGCGCGCAGGTCGGCCTCGGTCGCAGCCTCGAGTTCGGCCTTCCGACTGCTGCCCAGCCACGCAGCAAACAGCGCCAGATCACGCCGGTAAGCCGCCAGCGTGTTACGCGAGAGTCCGTCCTCCAGGCCCACCGCATCGCAGAACGCCTCGATGGTTCGCAGACCCTGCTCCGATACACTGTCGCCGCGCTCACTCATCATGAATACCGTCTGGCTCCTTTTGCCCGACCTGACGCTGATTGCGATCGGGTTCGTGCTCCACCGCAGCTATTTTCGCGATCAGGCCTTCTGGCCGGTCCTGGAAAAGCTTACCTATTTCGTGCTCTTTCCGGCACTGCTGTTTGCAACCGTCTCGCGCACACCCATCAATCCGGCGGAGGCCGGGCCGACGCTAGGCGCGGTACTGGGCGCGGTCGGTGCGGGCATCGCGCTCGGCTATCTTGCCCGACCGCTGCTCAATCCCGACCCGCGTCAGTTCGCCTCGGGCGTACAGTGCGCCTTTCGCTTCAACTCCTACGTGTTTCTCGCACTCTCCCATCGGCTGGCGGGCGAAGCGGGATTGTCCCTGGCTGCGGTGATCATCGGCATCGCAGTCCCGCCCATCAATGTCGCGGCCGTCTGGCCCCTCGCCCGAAATTCGGGCGGTGGCCTCATGCGTGAGCTCGCGCGTAACCCGCTGCTTCTTGCCACGGTCGCGGGGTTGGCCGCCAATCTGTCGGGCCTGCGCGTGCCGGAACTCATTGAAAACACCCTGCTTCGCCTGGGCTCCGCCTCGCTGGTTCTCGGTCTGCTGAGCGCGGGCGCCGGACTGAAACTGGGAGTCTTTGCGCAGGGCGATTCCGCAGCCCGCAAACGAACGCTGACGCTCGCGGGCTGGTTCATCGCGGTCAAACTCGCCGCCATGCCGCTGGTTGCGCTGGTGCTGGTGCGCGTGTTCGAGCTTCCCCCGGTTCCCGCCCAGATTGCGGTCGCCTATGCGGCGCTCCCCACCGCGCCAGCCGCCTACATCCTTGCGAGCCGCATGGGCGGCGATGGCGCGTTTGTCGCGATGCTGATCAGCATGACGCTGATCGCGTCGGCGCTTGCGCTCCCGTTCTGGATCGCCCTCGTCTGAGACCACGCTCAGGCGCTTACCGAGCGCTTCAATTGGTCGATTGCCCACGCCACATGCTCGCGTACCACCGCCGAGGAATGAGCCGCGCGCGCGGCAAGCGCAGCAAGAAGAGCGGCTCGCTCATCGGTTGACTGGGGATCGGCGTTGCCAATTGCGACAGCCAGATTACGCAACCAGCGCTCATGACCGATCCGGCGGATCGCACTGCCCGCCGTACGCTCGGCAAAAGTCGCCTCATCCCAGGCAAACAAGTCAACCAGAAGCGCCGAGTCCAGACCCTGCCGGGGCGCGAATTCGCTGACGCTGGAAGGCTGGGCAAATTTGTTCCACGGACACACCAGCTGACAATCGTCGCAACCGAAAATTCGGTTGCCAATCAGCGGCCGAAGCGCCTCAGGAATGCTGCCCGCGTGCTCGATCGTCAGATAGGCGATGCAGCGCCGGGCATCCAGCCGATACGGCGCAATGATCGCTCGGGTTGGGCATACCTCAATGCAGCGGCTGCAACGACCACAGCGGTCGGGCTCGGGCGTCTGCTCAGCAAGGGGCAGGTCCGTATAGAGGGTACCGATGAAACTCATGGATCCGCGCCGACGGTCGATGAGAAGGGTGTGCTTGCCGCGCCAACCCAGGCCTGCGCGCGTGGCGAGCTCAACCTCCATCACCGGGGCCGAATCGCAAAAGGCGCGATAACCGAACGGGCCGATCGCCTCACCAATCCGGTCGGCCAGACGCTGCAGGCGTTGCCGCACCACCTTGTGGTAGTCACGACCCAGCGCGTACCGCGCAACAAATGCGCGTCCGTGATCGGCAAGCGTCGACCAGGCCTGGTCGCGCCAGTGGGGCGCGTGGGGCGTGTACTCGAGCGTCACCATCAGCGCGCTCACCGCACCCGGCATCAGTTCCTCGGGATGCCCGCGCAGCCGCTCGTGGCGCGCCATGTAGTCCATGTCACCGTGCATGCCGGCGGCGAGCCAGGCTCGCAGTCCCGATCGAACGTCCTGAGAGAGCGTAAGTTGCGCCGCACCGAGCGAGGAAAAGCCGAGCTCAGCCGCCCAGCGCTGCAGCTGCGACAAGTCGGGGAGCGGCGTGGCGGCGGGCACCGCCACGGCCCCGCGCCGAGGGGATTTCGTTGATCCGGTCATGCGGTCATTCTAGGAGGGTCGGTTACATTGCCGGCAAAGTCCTCGCCAGACGCCCCCTGACCGAACCCCGCATGTCGCCCTCTGCCCCTGACCCCAGCCACCGCGTAGCTCCGCTTCACGCCCAGGGAATGCTCGCAGGCGTGAACGCCACGCACCGGCTTGCCGCCGAGATCGCGACCCGCCTCACGGCGGGGTTTCGTCTCTATCTGAGCGGTGATCTGGGCACAGGCAAAACCACCCTGGTTCGCGAACTGCTGCGGGCGCTGGGTCACCAGGGTCGCGTTGCAAGTCCCACCTATACCCTGATCGAACCTTATAATCTGTCGAGGTTTGATCTTCATCATTTTGATTTCTATAGGCTCACAGATCCGAGTGCTTGGCGCGATGCAGGATTTGAAGACGCTTTCGACAGCCAGACCGTGGTGGTGGTCGAGTGGCCCGAACACGCAGGCAATGGCTTGCCGGCGCCCGATTTGCATCTTTCGCTATCCGCCGACCCTGGCCAGGCTGAGGACATGCGCGGACTTACCGCGACCGCCTTCAGCGAACGGGGGCAAGCGTGCCTGACCGCGCTCCGCGACGCCGGCTTCTGCGCCACGGTGCCGTCGCCGGACTAGGGCTACGCAGCGCGCTGGTCGCAAGTGGTCAGCTCGCGCTTGATCTGGGATTTGCGCAAGCGGCAAGCGTACTTGCGATGCGCGTATGGCCAGCCCCCGATTACACCCGCATCGCCTTCGAACTCGACACGCCACTGAAGGCCACGCAAAGGCTACAGGCTTCGCCACCGCGCCTCATCATCGACATGGAGGGCGTCACCGCGCCCCCTGAACGACTCGCCTCGATGCTGCCCAGGGTGGACCCGAGTGACCCGGTGTTGTCAGCAGCGCGCTTCAGTGCGCTCAAGGCACGCACCATCCGGCTTGAACTCGATCTGAAAACCGGCGTCACGCCCGACGTCTTCACTCTGCCGCCCGTTGCCGCCTACCGGCATCGGCTGGTGATCGATCTCTATCCGGCGGTTCGGCACGATCCGCTGCGGGAACTTCTGGATGACCGACGCCGGTCGCAGGCAGACCGGGCGCCAGGCGATCCGGTCAACGACCGGCTTGGATCGCGCGCCAATCCAGGCACCGCGCCGCGCGACCCGGCGCCGCATGCGCAGAGTCCGCGCAATCCGCCGCGCAGCGCAGCGCCGCCCGGCGTCTTCACGATCGCTGTGGATGCCGGGCATGGCGGCGAAGATCCCGGCGCGATCGGTCCCGCAGGCACCCAGGAGAAAGACGTGGTGCTCGCGATCGCCCGCAGACTCCATGCGCAGATCAACCAGCAGGCCGACATGCGTAGCATCCTGACCCGATCGGGCGATTATTTCGTGCCGCTCGGGCAGCGCGTGGCGCGCGCACGGCGGGCGCGCGCCGATCTCTTCGTTTCCATTCATGCCGACGCGTACATCGAGCCGCATGCGCGAGGAGCCTCGGTCTATGTGCTCTCAGAGCGCGGTGCGAGCAGCACCTCGGCGCGCTGGCTCGCCGATCGGGAAAACGGCGCCGATCAGATTGGCGGCGTGAATCTGGCCACACGCGACCGCGAGCTGCGGCGCGTACTGCTCGACTTGTCAACCAGCGCGCAAATCCGCGATTCAGCCAAGCTTGCCGCCGAAGTGCTGCACCAGCTCGAGCAGGTGGGTCGGCTTCACAAGCGTGATGCCGAGCATGCGGCGTTTGCGGTCCTGAAGGCGCCGGACATTCCGTCCATCCTGGTTGAAACCGCGTTCATCAGCAATCCGGATGAGGAACGGCGCCTGTCCGACCCCCAGCATCAGAGCCGGCTGGCCGAGGCGATCTTCAGCGGGATCCGGTCGTATCTGGTCCGTCACGCGGCGGCACCACGGAACCCGGCTGCATAGCGGCGCGGCGCTTGCGCATCCAGCCAAGCAGCTGGCGCAGCACTTCAAAGAGCGCGGGCAGCCCCGGGATGATGATCATCGCGAGCGTGACCCACTGGAAGTGTTCCTTCACCCAGGGCGTGTTGCCGAACACATACCCCAGCCCAGACAGGCTGATCACCCAAATGAGCGCGCCGACCACGTTGTAGAGCGTGAATTTCGAGCGCGTCATCTCAGCCACGCCCGCCACGAAGGGCGCAAACGTACGGATAAAGGGCAAAAAACGGCCGATGATGATCGTCATGGCACCGTAGCGTTCATAGAACGCATGCGTACGATCGAATGCATCGCGGTTAAACCACCGCGATCGCTGCCAGCCGAACACCTTGGGGCCGACCGCTCGCCCGATGGTGTAATTGAGCGCATCGCCAGCGATCGCCGCGGTCACCAGTAGCGCCATCAGGATGCCGATATCCATCCCGCCCACCGCTGCGATAGCGCCGCACACGAAGAGCAGCGAATCCCCGGGCAGAAACGGCATCACGACCAATCCGGTTTCCACAAAAATGATGAGAAAGAGCACCGCGTAAATCCACGGGCCCCACTGCTGCACCATCGCAGCGAGATGCTTGTCGAGGTGCAGGAAAATATCGATGAGCTGGGCGAAGTCCATCGACCGATGATACAGGTCAGCGCCCAGCCGACTGCGTGGCTGACCCGATAGAATCCAGGGGTGAACACCCCATCAAGCCCCCGACCGATCGCGCTTTTGCCCGATACGCTCATCAGCCAGATCGCTGCTGGCGAAGTGGTCGAGCGGCCGGCTTCGGTGGTGAAAGAGCTGGTCGAAAACGCGCTCGACGCCGGCGCGACCCGTATCGAGCTTCGAATCGAAGAGGGCGGCATCGACCGGATCGTCGTCACCGACAACGGCTGTGGCATTGCACCCGGGCAACTCGCCCTCGCGCTCACCCGGCACGCCACCAGCAAGATCGCTTCGCTCGCCGAGCTCGAGCGGGTGGTCTCGCTTGGCTTTCGGGGCGAAGCATTGGCCTCAATCGCCTCGGTCGCGCGCACGCGAATCACCAGCCGCACCGCCGACGCCTCACAGGCAAGCATGATCGATTCGAGCACCGGCGAGGTGGAGCCCGCGCGCGGTCTGCCCGGCACCAGCATCGAGGTGATCGACCTCTATTCCGAAACGCCAGCGCGGCGCAAGTTTCTGAAAAATGCAGCGACCGAGGCGGCGCACTGCATCGACACGATACGGCGCATCGCACTGGCCCACCCCGGGGTGACGTTTTCGGCGGTGAGCGCCCACCGACGGCTGCTTGACTTCGCCGCCGGCGACTGGACCGCGCGCGCGCTCGACGGGCTGGGCGAGGACTATCAGCAGGCGCATCGTCTCCTTGATGTGTCAGCGGGACCGGTACGGCTGTTCGGCATGCTGGGGCTTCCCACTGCGAGCCGGGCGCGCGCCGACCGCCAGTTTCTTTACGTCAACGGTCGGTTTGTACGCGACCGAACCCTGGGCTTTGCGCTCCGCCAGGCCTACGCCGACATGCTGCACGGCGACCGGCATCCGGCCTACGTGCTGTTCCTGTCGGTCGATCCCTCGCAGGTCGATGTCAACGTTCACCCGGCCAAGACCGAGGTCAGGTTTCGGGAGAGCGCGGCCCTCCGGTCATTTGTCTATCACGCAGTGGAACAGGCGCTCCGAGGCGGCCTCGCGCAAGCCGGCGCTACGCCTGGAAGACCCGATGCGGCACGCCCGGCAACTGAGCCCGCCGCCGAAGCGGCCTTCTACCCTCGCCCGCTTGATCTGGGCTGGCACGGCGACGACCCCCGCACGCTCAGGGCCGCCGCCCCGGTGGGCGGTGGCTGGGGCAGCCGACCCCAGGCGACACCGCGAGCAACCGGCAGCACCGAACAGATTCTGGGATTTTTCGCGCCGCCCTCGGGCTCGCCCCAGACGCAGTCTGGCTCGCCCTCCCCCATCCCCCGATCAGCCCCTGCAAGCAACCTGGAGTCGTCCGGTGTTGGGGCAGAGGAATCCGCGAGCCTGTCGGCCTCGGCCTCGGACTATGCGGCTCACTCGGGTGCAGCCCCCGTTCCTCGCCTGGGCTTCGCACTCGCGCAGCTCAAAGGGCTCTACATCCTCGCGCAAAACACGCACGGTCTGGTCATCGTCGACACGCATGCGGCCCATGAGCGGATCGTCTACGAGCGCCTAAAGCGCGAGCTCGACGAGCGGGGCATCGCACACCAGCCGCTCCTGATTCCGGCCACCTTCCGCGCCGACCCACTTGAGGTGGCGCTGGTCGAAAGCGAACCGGCCGCGTTTGAATCGCTGGGCCTCGATCTGAGCGTGCTCTCGCCCACCTCGATCGCCGTGCGCGGGGTGCCAGCGCTCCTCGCCCAGGGCGATGTCGCCGCGCTGGCACGCGAGGTCATTGCCGAGCTGCAGGAGCACGGCGCAAGCCGCGCCCTCACCGAGCGGCGCGATGCGCTGCTCGCAGGCATGGCCTGCCGCGCATCGGTACGCGCCAACCGGGTGCTGAGCGTGGCCGAAATGAATGCGCTACTGCGCGAAATGGAGCTCACGCCGGGTGCTGATCAGTGTAATCACGGGCGACCGACCTGGGTACAGATCGGCATCGGCGAGCTCGACAGCTGGTTCCAGCGTGGTCGCTGAGCGGCCAACGTCCGTAACCATCGATCGTCAGCCGCCCCTTCATCCGTGAACACCCCCAGCGCCCGCAGGGCCCACAGCCCGGCCGCACCGGAATCCAGCGACCCGACGGCATCGGTCATTCTGTTCGTGATCGGATTCATGGCGATGCAGCCCATCGCCACCGATGTCTACCTTGCCTCGCTACCCGCCATCGGCGAGGCCTTCGCGGCGGGCGCCTCAGGCGCTCAGCTCACGCTCTCCATGTTCTTTGCAGGCTTTGCGCTGTCGCAGCTGATCGTGGGGCCTCTCGCCGACCGGTTTGGCCGTCGACCGATTGCGATCGCAGGTTGCACGCTCTACGTGGGCGCATCGCTCGCGGGCGCATTCGCGCCCTCGCTTGCGGTGCTGCTTGCCGCGCGACTGGTGCAGGCCATCGGCACCTGCTGTGTGGTGATCTGTGCGCGCGCCATCGTGCGCGACTGTCACGGCCCCGAGCAGGCGGCACAGGTCATGTCGCGCGCACTGGCCTGGATGGCGCTTGCGCCGATCACGGGCCCCTTGTTGGGCGGATTGCTGGAGGAAACATTCGGCTGGCGCGCCAACCTCATCGCGATCGCGGCAGCGGGCGCCGTCATGCTGTGGTTTGCGCTGCGAAACCTTGCCGAAACCAACCGCCATCGCAACCCGCAGGCCACCGCACCCCGCGAGCTCGCCAGCACGTATGCGCTCATCATCCGGTCGCGCATATTTCTCACCTACACCTTCTTTGCCACCGGTACTTTTTGCGCGCTTTACAGTTTCATTTCCGGCTCACCGTTTGTAGCAATCCGCGTCCTCGGCATTGCGCCTCGCGA
>JALREG010000056.1 GCA_023253905.1 Burkholderiaceae bacterium | reverse complement strand
GCTCGTTGCCGTGCAAGGAAATTGAGAGCACTGCCCGCCAAGGCGACCACCTCGGCATTGAGGTCTGGGTGCTTCTCGCGCCACGGTGCGAGCCGACGTTCCCACTCGCTCTTGACCATCCGGTTCATGCTGGTGACCGCTTGGTGAGATCACCGGCGAAATGACGGCCGATGCACTGTTGGGCGAGATTTTCTCGCGGTTCTGTATCGGGAAGTAGGGGCTAGGCAGGCGCGTTTTTGCTTGCTGAGGTTGCGCAGCCCGGGCACCCGTGACTCGGAGGACCGAAGCACGCATTCCACCATCGACACCGAACCAGAGCGCGCCGCCGCAACACAGCGTAGCGTGTCAAACACAGATCGTGCGGTTGGCGCACACCACGGGAGGGTTCGATGAGACCAGGGACTTCGAGTCTGAAGCGATTGATCGGGGGATCGATACTGGTGCTTGCCGCGATGGTGGCTGCACCCGCGAATGCGCAGGGCTATCCGTCACGCCCCTTGAAACTGATCGTCCCGCTGGGTGCGGGCGGCGCCTCTGACCTCAATGCGCGGGTGCTGGCTGAGAGACTCTCGGAGCGCCTTGGGCAGGCCGTGGTGGTGGAGAACCGTCCCGGCGCTGAAGGCATCATCGGGGTGGATGCGGCGGCGAAATCGGCGCCCGATGGCTATACGCTGGTGCTGGGTTCAAGCACCACGCTGGCCGCCAACTACAGCCTGCGCGCCAAGCTGCCCTTTGACCCGGTGGCCGACTTTTCGCCGGTGTCCATGGCCTTCAAGAACGCCTTCAACATCCTGGTGATTCATCCTTCGGTGCCTGCGCAGACGCTCACCGAGTTCATCGCCCATGCGCGCGCGCGCCCCGGGCAGTTGTTCTACGGCACGGCGACGAGCGGCTCCAAGATCTGTGCCGAAATGTTCAAGAGCCAGGCAGGTGTGAACCTGGCCATGGTCAATTACAAAAGCTCACCCCAGGCACTGGCCGATCTGATTGCCGGGCAGATTCAGTTTGTATGCGAGCCCGTGGGAACGTCGCTCGCCCATATTCGGAGCGGGCGGCTGCGCTCGCTCGGCGTAACCAGCCCCGCGCGGCTTGCGGATGCGCCCGAGCTCGCGACCGTGGCCGAATCCGGGCTCGCGGGCTTTGAGTACTCCGCCTGGGTGGCGGTGTTTGCGCCGGCGGGCGTCCCGCGCGAAATCATTGCTCGCCTCGATCGCGAGATTCAGACGGTTCTCGCGGAGCCCAACACGGCAAAGCGGATACAGGCCAACGGCTTTGATCCGATGATTGGCAGCCCTGAGGCGCTGGCTGCGCTGCTGCGAGCCGAGATGACGCGCGCGGTGAAGGTGGTGAAAGACGCCGGTATCCGGCCCGAATGAGCGCACCGCTTGCGGCGGGCGAGCTGCCCCGCATCGTGCTGGTGAGCGCAGGACAGGTATCGATGCCACCGGCCGATCGCGCCTTCAGGGCGGGGTGGCCGCAGGTGCAACCCATTCATGTGCTCGATGAATCGCTCTCTACAGATGGCGCGCGCCTCGGCCCAGCCCATCCCGATATCGGCGCGCGGTTTGAGCACCTGGGCCGGTATGCGGCGTGCATGGGTGCCGAGGCGCTCCTCTTTACCTGCTCGGCGTTTGCCCAGGCGATCGGACGGGTTCGGCGCGAACAGGCTTTTCCGGTGCTGACCCCCAACGAGGCGCTTTTTGACCGCCTGCTCGCAACGCGCGGGCGAACCGCTGTGCTGGTCACGTTTCCCGCCTCGCTCGAGGCCTTGCGCACAGAACTGGAGGCGCAAGCGGCGCTCGCGGGCGTTGTGCCGCAGGTCGACTTTGTCTGGGTGCCGGACGCGTTTGGTGCACCCGATCATGATCAGAGGGTGGTTGACCAGTGCGTGATGCTCGCGGGGCGCTATCAGGCGCTTGCGCTCGGACAGTTTTCCATGGCGCGCGCGCTTGAGGCGGCGCGCGCCGCCTGCCCCATTCCGGTGTGGGATACCCCGGGAACCGCGGTGGAGAAATTGCGTGCGGGCTGGGAAGCCCGCAGCCGGGGGCGGTAAACCGCAGGCCGGAGAAGGTCGGGAAATTATCATGGTGGGTTGAGCGATGACGGGGGCGCATGCCTTGCCGGCGTCGCACGGTTTCGACCCGCCACCAGGATGCGTCCTATGCAATCGACCTTTGCCCGCCGCGGAATCGCGGTCGCCCCCCATAGCCTCGCCGCGCAGTCGGCGCTGGCGGTTCTGCGAGAAGGCGGCAATGCGCTCGAGGCGATGATTGCGGCTGCAGCCACCATCGCGGTGGTCTATCCACACATGAATGCCATCGGGGGCGATGGCTTTTGGGTGATCAGCGGCCCAGGCGGCGTGCCGGGCGGCATCGATGCGAGCGGTGCGAGCGCCCGCGCAGCGACCCGCGATTGGTATGCCCGGCAGGGCATCGGGCCGCAGGGTTCGGCGGGCTCGGTGACGGGCCCTGAGGCCGGACGCAGTGCCACCATTCCGTTTCGGGGCGGCCTTGCCGCACTCACCGTGGCCGGCACCGTGTCGGGTTGGGGCGCGGCCCAGACACTCTCCCAACAGGCGCTGGGCGGCCGGTTGCCGCTTTCCCGGTTGCTGGAAGATGCCGTGTTTCTAGCCCGGGAGGGTGCCCCGGTGACCCGGAGTCAGCAGGCGCTTACTGACGCGAAAAAAGCCGAAATAGCGGGTACCCCTGGTTTTGCCGAGACGTTCCTGGTAAACGGTGCGGCGCCATCGCGCGGTACGCTCTTTCGTCAGCCCCGGCTCGCTCACACGCTTTCCCGG
>JALREG010000403.1 GCA_023253905.1 Burkholderiaceae bacterium | reverse complement strand
CGAACATAGTGCAAGGCGCCGCCCTCGTGAGCGATAAAGCGCAGACGGTCGGCGCCACAGGCCTCAGTGAGCACACGAACGGCTGCGCGACACACTTCGGGGCCGATACCGTCACCGTCAATGGTGACGATGTTGTAAGAGGTCATGGCAGAAGGAGCGCAGGCGGGGGCTAACGAATCATGAGGCGTGGCAGGAAAGTGAAGGGCTCGGGCCAGACGAGCACAATCAATAGCGCGAGAATCTGCAAGAGGAAAAACGGAACAATACCGCGATACACCTGATCCATTCCGATGTGCGGTGGTAGGGTTCCTTTGATGTAGAACAACGTGTAGCCAAAAGGCGGACTGATGTAGCCAGTCTGAATGGTGATCGCGAACAACACCCCAAACCATAATTCATCAAAGCCCAGCGCCTTGACGATGGGGAGGAAGACGGGAACGGTCAGCAAAATGATGCCGATCTCATCGAGGACCGTACCCAGAAAAACCAGCAGCGCGAGCATGGACCCCAGTACCAGCCAGCGATCGACCTGGAGCTCTCGGATGAACGTGAGCAGCGCGTCAGCGCCACCCAGTCCCGTGAAAATCGCCACATAGGCTTTGGCGCCAATCGTGATCCAGAGAATCATCGACGTTGCCTTCAACGTGTCGGTGAGCGATTCGTTCAGCATCGACACGTTGACGCGTCCCGCCCGTAGCGCCGCCAGAAAGGCGCCCAGTACACCAACCGCTGCCGACTCGGTAGGGGTGGCAATGCCAAAGAACATGGAGCCCAGCACCATGAAGATGAGCAGGGTGGGAACGATGAGCGACTTGAGGGCTCGCAGCCGAACAGAGAGCGGTGCCGCCACACTCGAGGCATCGAGCGGGAGCAGTTCAGGCCTCACGACACCAACGATCGCAATAAAGACAATGTAAAGCGCCGCCAACAGCAATCCCGGCACGATGCCCGCGATCAGCATCTGCCCGATCGATATCTGGGCGGTGACGGCATAGACAATGGTGAGTACCGATGGCGGGATGAGAATGCCCAAGGTCCCCGATGCGCAGATGGTGCCCAGGGCGAGTCGGGCTGAATAGCCGCGCTTGAGCATTTCGGGTAAGGCCAGAATGCCCATGGCGGTCACGGCGGCACCGACCACCCCGGTCATCGCAGCCATCATCACGCAGATCACAACGGTGCCAATCGCCAACCCGCCGCGCATTCGCCCGAACCAGAGTTCCATCGCCCGGTACAACGCCTCAATCACACCCGAGCGCTGGAGCAGGCAGGCCATGAGAATGAAAAGTGGGATGCCGAGCAGCGCCTCCGACTTCATGGTGTCGAAAATCTGCAGGACCAGCACCACCACCGCACCCGGATTCCAAAGAGTGACGGTGAACAGTAAAGACAGCCCCCCAAGCACGAAGGCGATGGGTAGCCCGGTCAGCATGAAGAGCGTGAGCGCTCCGAACATCAAGACCAGGATTTCGCCAGAGCTCATGCCTGTCCCCCTGGCGCACGTCCTTCACGCGAGGACGTCTGATCGGCCTGCGCCGGCGGCTCACCAGCCAAGGACGGCGTGGAAAGCGTGCGCAGAAACTCTGCCAGCGCCTGCAGCATCATGAGCCCAACCGCCAGCGGCACCGCAAGCTTGGCTGGCCAGACCGGTGGGTTCCATGCAGAAAAACTGGTTTCACCGTAGGACACGGCACTCCAGACTGGAGGGAGGCTGTACCACAGCAGGATGGCGCAGAAGGCCATGATCACCGGATAGTTGATCAGGTCAAAGATCCGATTCCAGGCGGGCGATAGTCGTTGTCGCAGCACGTCCAGTCCCACGTGACTGTGCGTATGGAGGAGATAAGGCCCACCGAGCAGGAAATACGGACCGAACACCAGTACGACCAGTTCCATCGCCCAGACGGTTGGCGCGCCGAACAGGTAGCGCGCAATCACCTCGTAGATCATGATGGGCACCACGGGCGCCATGAGCCAGACCGTGGCGACAAACACGAGCCGATTCAGCCGGGTGATGGCATTGACCAGCGCGGACACGAGAGAAGGCATGACGGCCTCAAGCGAAGAGAGCGAACCGGCGACCGGTGGCGACCGCAAGAGTCACCACCGGTGCGTCACACGGACGGTCAGGCCCCCAGCAGGCCCAGCTCCTTCAACAGCGTGATCTGGCTATCCAGCGCTTTGGTCGCCAGCGCATCGCCTTTGGTGGCGGTGCGCCAGACGGTCAACGCCTTGGGGCGTGCTGCCAACACGTCAGACTCGGCGAGTTGAATGATTTCCACACCTTTGGCCCGATACTTGGCAAGCGCTGCGACATCGCTAACCACCAGGTGTTGGCGCAGCGCCCCAGATACTTCGCGGGCAGCCACGGCGAGCGCGGCCTTGAAGTCTGCCGGCAGCTTATCCCACGCCGCGCGGTTAGCGACATAGGATGTCGCCGAAGTGGGCTGATGAAAGCCTGGGAGGATCACGAACTTGGCGACTTCGGCCAGGCCGGCTTCGAAATTGGCCGTGAGATCGCCACGATCGGCAATGTCGATCACACCCTTATCGAGCGCCGAATACACCTCGCCCGTGGGGAGCGGCGTGACCGCCACGCCATAGGCCGCCATGACCGCCGAGGCAAGACCGACGAACCGTCCCTTCTTACCCGCGAAGTCGGCCATCTTGCGAATGGCGACCTTGCTGTGAATGGGCTCCTGTCCGTAAATGGACGGCGCGATGTAGTGCAGCCCGGCCTGCGCATACGCCTGACGGGCAATATCAATGCCGCCGCGCTCATAAAACCAGGCTTCGAATTGATCGGACTCCGGGAAGCCGAACGGAACTGACCCGGTGAACGCAAACACCGGGATCTTGCCCGCCTCATAGGCGTCGTAGGTCTTCATGAGTTCGAACGCCCCGCCCCGAACTGCATCAAACGCCTGCGCGGCGCCCACGATCTGTCCGGCGGCGAACAGGTTGAGCTTGAATCGACCGCCCGTGAGCTCGGCCACCCTCGCGACAAATCGCTCCTCGAATTTTTGCGGCATGGTGCCTGGGTCCCAGAGCGCCTGCATCCTCCAGGTAATGGTGGGCTGCGCATGCACATAGGGTGCACCCAGAATACCTGCGGCTGCGCCTGCTCCAGCAATTGTGCGAAAGGCTGCGCGTCGGCCGCCGTGGGTGTGGTTTTGATCGCTCATGGGGTCTCCTCCGGCTGGTGTTGTCATGCAACCGCGACTGCGGTTGGGTTTCAGAAATCAGTTGGCGTCACGAGCACGCAAACCCTTGATAGCCGGCGGCTGCGATCGCATCGCATTTTTCGCGATAGACCGCCACACCGCCCACGTAGGGCATGAAGACGCGGGGCTTGCCAGGAATGTTTGCTCCAGTGTACCAAGAGCGTGCCTGCGGAAACAGCGTGGCGTCAGCGAGCGCGTTCACATGCTCGACCCAGCTCTGCTGGGCGCCCGCTGTGGCCTCGATACAGCTCAAGTTCTGGCGACGCATCCAGTTGATGCAGTCGCTGATCCAGTCAACATGCTGCTCAATGGATACGACCACATTGCTGAGGACCGACGGACTGCCAGGCCCGGTCACCATGAACAGATTGGGTAATCCCGATACAGCGAGCCCGAGATAGCTGGCGGGCCCACCCGACCAGCGCTCGCGAAGTGTGGTGCCATCGTCGGTTCGAATATCGATCGCGAGCAGCGCACCGGTCATGGCGTCGAAACCCGTGGCAAACACGAGCGCATCCAGGGGGTAGTGAGCAGACGCCGTTTGAACACCCGCAGCGTCGATGGCCGCGATGGGTTCAGTGCGCGCATCGACTACCGTGACATGGGACTGCCCGAGCGCCTCGAAATAACCATTGTCGAGACAGACCCGCTTGGTACCAATCGGATGATTCCAGGGCAACACCTTCTCGGCGAGGGCCGGGTCGGCAATTTTCTCGCGAATTTTTTTTCGAACGAAGTCAGCGATCAGCTGATTCGATTCCGGGCGGATCATTGTGTCGTTGAACGTGCGCCCGATTCCGGTGCCGCCTCGCTGCCAGGCCGCCTCAAGCAGCCGCTCACGCTCATCGGCGGGGACCTCGAGCGCGCCGTGAGTCGGCACCGGGAAATAGGCCACGCCAGCTGACGACCGTTTGGCTTTTTCGCGAATGGCTCGGTAATGCGCTTTCGCGGTGGCCTGTTCCTGATCGGTGAGCGGCCGGTTGTGCGCAGGCAGGCTGAAGTTGGGCGTGCGCTGGAAAACAATCAGTCGCCGAGCCTGATGCGCGAGCTCGGGAATCAGCTGGATGGCGGTGGAGCCGGTGCCAATTACACCCACCGTCTTACCGGAAAAATCGACGGTTTCATGGGGCCAGTTACCCGAATGATAGGACGGACCGGCGAAGGTGTCTCGCCCCGGAATGTCCGGACGCCGGGCAACCGATAAGCATCCGGTCGCCATCACGACCCAACGCGCTTCAATAGCATCGCCTCGATCGGTACTCACCCGCCAGATACGCCTCTCGCGCTGAAACACAGCCGCGGTCACCCGGGTTGACAAGCGAATGTCGCGACGCAGATCAAAGCGCTCAGCCACATGCCGCAGGTAGCGGAGGATGTCAGGCTGCGCCGCAAATCGCTCACGCCACACCCATTCCTGTTCAAGTTGCGGCGAAAACGAATACGAGTACTCGATGCTTTCAACGTCGCAGCGCGCGCCCGGGTAGCGGTTCCAATACCAGGTACCGCCGACATCGTCACCCGCCTCGATGACCTGGCAGCGCAGACCCATCGCTCGCAGGCGGTGAAGCAGATAGAGGCCAGCGAAGCCGGCCCCCACCACGATCACGTCGATTGCAGGCGAGCGGGAGTCTGCCCCTGAAGAATCAGTCATCGGGGGTGAGCACAATACGGCCACGGACCTGTCCCCGCGCGAGTTCGGCAAGCGCTTCATTGGCCTGCGAGCGCGGCCGCACCGATACCGGGATGGGGCGCAATTTACCCTCACGCGCAAGCGCCACCACATCGCGCAGGTCCTGGGGCGTGCCAGTCGCCGTACCAATGACAGATCGGGGCCGGAAGATGAATCCTGCAAGCGACAATTCAAGCTGGCCGCCGCCAAGACCGACCAACACCAGCCTGCCGGATTTGGCCAGGCATTCGACACCAACAGTCGCCGTATTGCCACTGTTGTGGAAATCGATTACCGCCTTCACCAGGCCGCCAGTGGCTGCCAGGATTCGGGCCGTGACCTCGGCCGGGTCGCCTGCGCCATCGACTGCAGCGCGGGCACCCACCTCAAGCGCGGCGGCGCGTTTATCGGCCGCCAGATCCACCGACACAATATTGCGGTGCCCCAATGCGTTCAGCATCGCGATCGCCTGCAGGCCCAGCCCGCCCGCACCGATCAGGACCACGGGATCATCGGGGGCGATCGGCTGAATCTTGCGGATGGCCGAGTAGACCGTGATACCGGAGCAGGCGAGCGTGGCCGCGTAAGCCGGGTCTACCCCGTTGGCGTCCACCAGATAACGCGGATGGGGCACCTTGACCTCGTCGCCATAGCCGCCATCCTGCATCACGCCAATGGAGTTGGGCGTGTTGCAGAGATTATCTTCGCCCCCCAGGCATCGATCACAGCGACCGCAACCTAGCCAGGGATAGACGATGCGCAGATCGCCAACCGCGACCCCACTTGTATCAGGCCCCATCCGGACCACCCGTCCAACCACCTCGTGCCCCATGGCACGCGGCAGTTTCACCCCGCGGTCCGTGAGGCGGAGCGTTCGCCCACCGCCCAGATCATAGGTGCCGTGCCAGAAGTGAAGATCCGAGTGACAGATTCCAGCATGGGTGACGCGAACCACCACCTCGGTTCCCACCGGCTGAAGCGGCGTCTGCGCCATGCGCTGCAATGGCTTTTCGTTTTCAACCACCACCCATGCCGTCATGGTCTGCGCCCTCCGCTTTGGGAATTCAAATTGCGATGACCCCGAATGTAAGCCCAAAAACCATGGCCTGCACCGTTCGCGTTTCGCCCAGAGGCACGCCAGTCGGTCGGCAGCAAGTGCCCATCACCACTTCCCGATGATCACCCCCGCCCGCGTGCTGCCGTCAGTGCGCTCAGCAACCACCGCATCCGACATGGACACGCGGCTTCGCCGGTCGGTCAGGCGATCGAGCAGCATCGCCTGCATGTCAGCCCGAACCGCAGCCAGGCCATTCGCATCGCCCAGGTCGATCAGTTCGTCAGGATCGTCATGCAGATCAAAGAGCTGGGGCGCAAAGCCCTTGTAGTGCACATATTTCCAGCGATCGCTGCGGACCATCCAGGCGCGCGCGGCGCTGGGCGCCACGCCCAGCGTGAGCCGCGACCGGTAAAACGCATAGTCGATTTCGCTGAACGCACATTCGCGCCAGGGGCCAACCTCGCCGCGCAGCCCCGCCATCAGCGAGCGCCCTTCCAGTCGCTGACCGGGGTCTGCGACCCCCATCCAGTCGAGAATCGTGGGCACGACATCGATCGCCTCGACCAACCTCGGGTCAACCGTGCCACGACAGGTATCGGCAGACGGATCCGGGTCACTGATGATGAGCGGAATGCGCGCACTCGCGTCATGAAAAAGCTCCTTCTCACCCAGCCAATGGTCGCCGAGATAGTCACCATGATCACTGGTGAAGATGATGGCGGTGTCCTCGAGCCGGCCATTCGCCTCAAGCTCGTGCAGCAGCCGGCCAATGTGATCGTCGAGTTGCTTGATCAGGCCCATGTAGGTGGGCACCGCCACCGCGCGCTTTTCATCATCAGAGTAGGTACGTGAACATTCCATGTCCATGAAAGCGTGAAGCACGGGATGCGGCCGCTCGCGTTCGGCAGTGCTTCTGACCGGCGGCGGCACATCGTCGCGGCCATAGAGCGCGTGGTAGGGCGCTGGCGCCATCAGCGGCCAATGGGGCTTGATGTAGGACAGATGCAGCACCCAGGGCCGATCGCCCGTCTCGCGAATGAACTGCAGCGCGCGGTCGGTCATGTAGGCTGTTTCGGAGTGCGGCTCGGCGACTCGGGCCGGACGATTCGCGTGACGGAGCGACCAGCCGGACAGGATGCTGCCGTCTTCGCCAAGTGCCGAGTTGGCATGGTCGTGCCAGGGATTGTCGCCCGCGTAGCCAAGGTCGCGCAGATAACGGTTATAGCGAAGATCGGGGTTCGCTTTGAAAGCCGTATGGACGCCGTCATCGCGTTCGTAAGGCTCGAAGCCGCACTGCGCAAGGTGCACGCCCAGATCGGTACCGGGATCCACGCCCAGACGTTTCAGTCCCTCGATGTCCGGCACCATGTGGGTCTTGCCAACCAGCGCCACCCGTGCACCGGTGGGCTTGAGATAGTCACCCAGCGTACGCTCATCAACCGGCAGCGGCACAAAATTCCAGCTGGCACCATGGCTGAAGGCCGTTCGGCCCGTGTAGAACGACATGCGCGAGGGACCGCAAACCGGCGAACTGCAGTAGGCCCGGTCGAACCGCACGCCGCGCGCGGCGATACGGTCGATATTGGGCGTGTGCACGGGCGATCGCCCGTAACAGGAGAGGTAGTCCCAGCGAAGCTGGTCCGCCATGATGAACAGCACGTTGCGAGGTTTGCTCATGTCGCCGATCCCGCCCTCATTCCATCGAGATGTTCGCGGCCTTGACCACCTTGCCCCATGACTCCACCTCGGAGGCGACGAGCTTGCCGAAGTCGGCTGCCGAACCCGCGGCGGGCGTGGCACCGAACTTGCCCATCGCCTCGATGGTTTCAGGATTAGCCACTACGCGTCGGACCGCCGCGTTCAGGCGCTCGACCACCGCCACCGGTGTGCCCGCACGCGCCAGGAAACCCTGCCAATCCCGCACCACGAAGTCTGGGAAACCCGCCTCGACCATTGTAGGCACGTCTTTCAGCACCGGCAGGCGGCGATCGCCTGTTACCGCCAGCGGCCGCAGACGGCCCGCCGCGATATGTCCCACCACGGGCGGTGTGGCTGCAAACATGAACTCCACACGCCCAGCGAGCAGATCGCCGATCGCCTGCGGGAAGTTGTTGTAGGGCACGTGCAGCGCGCGGGTACCGGTTTGAAGGGTGAGCAGTTCGCCCGCCAGGTGCGCGGGGGAAGTGACCCCACCCGAGGCGAAATTGAGCTGGCCGGGTTTGGACTTGAGGAGGGCCACCAATTCCGCTGGCGTGTTGACGGGCACCGAGGGCGGCACGACCAGCACGTTGTAGGAGAACACGGTCTGCACCACTGGTACGAAATCACGCCGCAGGTCATAGGTGACCTGGCGATTGACCGACTGTGACACCGT
>JALREG010000399.1 GCA_023253905.1 Burkholderiaceae bacterium | reverse complement strand
CCGGAGGCCACTTTGCCGATGGGGCGTGGTGTGCTGCCGGGATGACCAGCGACCAGAAACACCACGGTTTCCAGACCGCTGGCGCTGGGCTCGCAGTCGACCGCGTTCTCCAAGCCCCGTGAGCCGCTGAAAGACCTGATGAACGTCGGCGCAGAGGTCCTCATCGGCGGTGAACAGTCCGAAGTCTTCGTAGTGGCGCGCCGTTCGCGGATGGTAGTTCCCCGTGCCCAGGTGAACATAGCGACGCAGCACCGTCTGCCCATTGCGGGCGCGCTCGCGCCTGAGCACCATCGCCATCTTGGCATGGGTCTTGTGGCCCACCACGCCGTAGACCACATGCGCGCCGACCTCTTCGAGACGCGCTGCCCAGTTGATGTTGGTCAGTTCATCAAACCGCGCCATCAATTCCACCACCACCGTGACTTCTTTACCCGCGCGCGCAGCCTCGATCAGCGCCTGCATGAGGGCCGAGTCGTCCCCGGTCCGATAGACCGTCTGCTTGATTGCCACCACGTCGGGGTCACGCGCCGCGCTGGTGAGGAACCGCATCACCGGTGCGAAGGATTCGTAGGGGTGATGCAGAAGGATGTCGTGCTTGCGGATGGCGGCGAACAGGTCGCGCCCGCGGAGCGCGGCAGGCACGTGTGGCTCGAACGCAGCAAACAGCAGATCAGGACGGTTGGCGAGGCTGATCACCTGCTGGAGTCGCACCAGATTGACCGGCCCCTTTGAGCGATAGCAGTCCCGCTCATCAAGCTCGAATTCCTTCAGAAGGCGGGCCACCAGCCGGTCGGGTGCGTCGGCCGACACCTCAAGCCTCACCTCATCGCCAAACTGGCGCTGCAACAGTTCGCCCTGAAGCGCCTCGCGCAGGTCGGTGACTTCCTCGTCATCGACGAACAGATCGCTGTTCCGGGTGAGCCGGAACTGATGAACCTCGCGAACCTCCATGCCCGGAAAAAGCCTGCCCACGAACCCCTGCACGATCGAGGTGAGCAGCATCATGCCGTGCGCATGGCCCGACACCTCGGGCGGCACGGACACCACCCGGGGTAGGGCGCGTGGCGCCTGGACGATCGCGATGCCGGCGCGGCGGCCAAAAGCATCCTCACCGTCGAGTTCAACAATGAAGTTCAGGCTTTTGTTCAGGATTCGCGGAAACGGATGCGCCGGATCAAGCGCGATCGGCGTGAGGAGCGGTTCAACCTCGCGGTCGAACACTTCGCTTGCCCACTGCCGCTGGGGATCGTTCCAGTCCGCCATCAGGTGGATCACGATGCCTTCGGCTGCGAGCAGCGGCTTGAGCGTGTCATTGAGCAGCGTGTACTGCCGGTCGACCAGGGCGCGCGCAGAGCGGCCGATGGCCTCCAGGCTCGCAGAAACAGCGGGGGAATCGTCCCGGCCCAGGCGAGCGATCTGCTGCAGCTCCGCCACCCTGATCTCGAACAGCTCGTCCAGGTTGTTGCTGACGATGGTCACATAGCGCAGTCGCTCAAGGAGCGGCACGGACGCATCATCGGCCATCGCAAGCACCCGTTCATTGAACCGCAGGATGCCCTGCTCGCGGTTAAGCAGCCGGCTGCAGAGATCGGATGAGAGCGTATTCATGGCGGGTCCGGCCTAAGGCCAGTTCCTTTTCACGGTGGCCAATCAGTGTGGCCCCCGAGAATGACGGTTTGATGACGGGATGCTGCACGGCAGTCAGGGCACTGTCATACTCGCGCCCGATCATCGTCAAGGCCTTTTCACCGATGTCGGAGTCCGCCCTGCTTGCCGCAATCGATCTCGGATCGAACAGTTTCCGGCTGCTGATCGCCCGCACCACGGGTAATGGTGTTACGCCTTCAGTGCGCGCCATTGACAGCGTCAAGCGCAGCGTCCGGCTCGCCGCAGGGCTCGATACCGAGCGCCGGCTGGATGCCGAGTCGCGGATGCGGGGCCTCGAGGCATTAAGCGTCTTCAGCGACCGGCTGCGCGCCTTCGCGCCGCAGGCGGTGCGGGCGGTCGCCACCAACACGCTTCGGGTGGCGCAGAACTCGGCCGATTTTCTTGCTGACGCTCAGGCCGTTCTCGGCTACCCGATCGAGGTGATCACGGGTCATGAGGAAGCACGTCTGATCTGGGTCGGGGCCTCGCACGCCCTGGGTGATGGCCGACGGCGCCTGGTGATCGATATCGGGGGGGGATCGACCGAATGCATTCTGGGTGTGCATGATGATCCCCTGATGCTCGATTCAATCGACGTGGGTTGCGTCAACACGACGCTTGCGCATTTCGAGGGAGGCGTGGCCGACGAGCGCAGGTTTGATCGGGCACTACGCCAGCTCAAGCAGCGCTTCGCGCCGGTTGCGCGCCGGGCGCGGGCGTTGGGCTGGGATCACGCCGTCGGCACCTCGGGGACCGCCAAGGCGCTCTCGCAGCTCGCACGCTACGCGTTGGGCTCACCCGTTCTGGACCGACTCGCCCTGGCCCAATTGCGCCGGGCCTTGTTTGCTGCACCGATCAATGAGTCCCCGGTTTTCGTGCAGATCAAGCCCGATCGCCGCGCGGTGATTGCGGGCGGCCTCGCGGTGATGACCGCCGTGTTCGATGAGTTTGGCGTCGATACCATCGACTACTGCGAGGCGGCGTTGCGCGACGGCATTCTGATCGAGCTCTGGTCAGCGCTTGGCGGCGCCGACATTCGCGAGCAGACCGTGACGCGACTACAGAGCCGCTACCAGATCGATCCGGCGCAAAGCCGGCGGGTTGCCGAGATGGCCTGCGCGCTCTATGACCAGGCGGCGCGCGCGGTGCGCGAAGAGCGCCTCGAGCGCCGTGCGCTGCTTGGCTGGGCGGCGCGCCTGGCCGATGCAGGCCGAATCATCGCTGACGAAAATCACCACCGGCACGCCGCCTACATGCTGCGCCACGCCGACATGCCGGGCTTTAACGATGCTGAACAGGGCGCCCTGTCGGCGCTCGTCCTGGCGCAGACCGGTGGGCTGCGCAAGCTCCGCGGACTGGTGGCGGGCGAGCTCGCATGGTTGTCCGTGCTCGCCCTGCGACTCGCCGTTCTGCTCGAGCGCCACTCCACCGGCGATGAGCGCGCACCACCCCTGCCAGCGCTGTTTTTTCGCCAGGGCTCGGCGCGAATCGAGATTGCGCGCGACTGGCTGGACGCCCACCCCGAGGCTCGCGAAGATTTCGTTGATGAATCCGCTCGCTGGACCGAGCAGCGGCTGCTCACCCAGCTTGAGATCCGCGAGCTGTAGCCACGCGGGGCTGCGGATCCGCTCTTCAGGCGAGTTCGGGCCCGATCGCTGCGCGCAGGTAAACCGACGATTCGGTGTCCGTCGTGCGGGCCACCAGCCACACGAGCGAGCCCTTGCGGAGTGTCCACCGCACAGCCTGCCCCGAAAGCGCAAGACCGAACGCCTCGCCAAGAGAAGGCTGATGGCCGATGATCAGCACATGGCGGCTCTTGCCGTCACTCCCATCCTTACCCGGCCAGCCCGCCACCTGAAGCACCGTGCCCCCGCTGGCACCGGGAGCCAGGCGCTCATCGATCCGCACCTTGACCCCGAGCGCCTCGGCAGTCTCTCGCGCCCGCGGCGCCGGACTGCTGTAGACCACGCAGCGATCGGGCAGCCGCGATTCGAGCCAGCGCGCAACCCGGGACGCCTGACGGCGACCGCGGTCGGTCAGACGACGTTCCAGGTCCTCCTGCGGATCTGCCACCGAATCACCTGCATCGGCATGCCGCCACAAAATGAGCTCCATCCCCGAACCCGTATCAGAAGAGCTCAAAGCCTCGGCCCGGTCCGTTACAACTTTGTGACATCGCCCTGCAGCACGCGGTATTTCGCCATCAGCTGATCACGCGTTTCACGCCACTCAGGGTTGAACGGGATGCAGGCGACCGGACAGACCTGCTGGCACTGCGGTTCGTTGAAATGCCCGACGCACTCGGTACAGCGCGAAGGATCGATCTGGTAGATCTCAGCGCCCATCGAAATGGCCTGATTGGGGCACTCGGGCT
>JALREG010000351.1 GCA_023253905.1 Burkholderiaceae bacterium | reverse complement strand
TCGAGGCCATGCGCACCGATCCAGAGCAGGTGATTGAGGATGCGGGTGATCTCGTCAAACATCACCCGGATGTACTGAGCGCGCAGCGGCACTTCAATGCCCAGCAGCTTCTCGATCGCCATGACATAGGCGTGCTCGTTGACCATCATCGACACATAGTCGAGGCGGTCCATGTAGGGCACGCTCTGAATGAATGTACGGGTTTCTGCGAGCTTTTCAGTGGCGCGGTGCAGAAGCCCGATATGCGGATCGGCACGCTGCACCACTTCGCCGTCGAGCTCAAGCACCAGCCTCAGCACGCCATGCGCAGCCGGATGCTGCGGACCGAAGTTCAACGTGTAATTGCGGATTTCAGCCATGGCGCGTTTCCTCAGCGTCCCTGCGCATAACCGTCTTCACGGATGATGCGCGGCGTGACTTCGCGCGGCTCAATAGAGACCGGCTGGTAGATGACGCGACGCTGCTCAGGGTCGTAGCGCATTTCCACATGACCCGACACCGGAAAGTCTTTGCGGAACGGATGCCCGACAAAGCCGTAGTCGGTGAGGAGGCGCCGCAAATCGGGGTGCCCCTCGAAGACGATACCGTACAGATCGAATGCCTCGCGCTCGAACCAACCCACGGCGGGCCATACGTCCATGAGCGAACCCACCAGAGGCAGATCGTCATCGGGACAAACCGCGCGCACCCGCAGGCGCCAGTTGTGAGTGAGAGAGAGCAGATGCGTGACCACCGCGAAACGCGGACCTTCATGCAGGCCGTCGCGATAGGCGCTGTAATCCAGGCCGCAGAGGTCGATGAGGGTCTCGAAGCGAAGTTCCGGGTGATCTCGCAGCACGAGATTGGCCTCAACCCACGATGCCGCCGGCACCACCAGCGTGATTTCGCCCAACCGCTCGGAGAGCGACAGCACCCGGTCGCCGAGCAGCTCGCGGAGGCGGTTGGTGAGGGTTTCGAGTCGGGTCATGTCAGATGCTGGGTCACGGTGGATTCAACACGCCTCATCGGGCAATGGTGGCAGTGCGCTTGATCTTGGCCTGCAGCTGGATGATTCCGTACATCAGCGCTTCAGCGGTAGGCGGGCAGCCCGGCACATACACATCAACGGGCACGATACGATCACAGCCACGCACGACCGAATACGAGTAGTGGTAGTAGCCGCCGCCGTTGGCACAGGAACCCATGGAGATGACCCAGCGAGGCTCAGCCATCTGGTCATAGACCTTCCGCAGCGCCGGCGCCATCTTGTTGCAGAGCGTGCCCGCCACGATCATGACGTCGGACTGGCGCGGGCTGGGGCGAAACACCACGCCGAAGCGGTCGAGGTCATAGCGCGAAGCTCCCGCGTGCATCATTTCCACCGCACAGCAGGCCAGTCCAAAGGTCATGGGCCAAAGCGACCCGGTGCGGGTCCAATTGACCAGCTTGTCGATCTGGGTTGTGACGAACCCCTGATTCAGCACGCCTTCAATGCTCATGTGAGCTCACTCCACCTGCAGCAACGCCCGCAACCAGATCACTCCCAGTCCAGGGCGCCCTTCTTCCACTCATAAATGAAACCGACGACCAGAATGGCGAGAAACACCATCATGGCGAGGAACCCGTTGAATCCGATTGCGCCCATTGAAACCGCCCACGGAAACAGAAAGGCGATTTCAAGGTCGAAGAGAATGAAGAGGATAGCGACGAGGTAGTAGCGCACGTCAAACTGCATGCGCGCGTCTTCGAAGGCCTCGAAGCCGCATTCATAGGGGGAAAGTTTGGCCGCGTCAGGACGGGAGGGACCCAGAAGCCTGCCAAGCACCATTGGACCAATGCCGACAGCGATGCCCACGAGGATGAAAAGCAGAACCGGCAGGTAGTTGTCGAGCAGCAATTCAGTAACCCATCCCTGTGCATTGGGGCTGCTCGTGGCCTGGCAGACCGGTCAACCCTGATGCCCTGAAATCCGTCTTTGCGGATTTGTGTGGTGCCGACGGCGAGACTCGAACTCGCACAGCTTTCGCCACTACCCCCTCAAGATAGCGTGTCTACCAATTTCACCACGTCGGCACGGACCAAAACCCAGAGGAATTCGGCTTGCACTTCAGGCACTGAGGATGCCCTTCGAACACACCCGAGACGCTGTCCGTTCAAGAACGGGGCGCATTCTAACCTGATTCACTTCGGAATGTCGCTGGGGGCAGCAGGTTTGTCGCCACTCGCGGCTGGGCGCGAGTCCGGAATATCGCTTCCAGCCGCCGGCTTGACGCCTTCCATGATCGACTTCGCAGCTTGCGGCTTCTGGTGACCCGCGAACGCGAGGCCCAGCGTGGCCACAAAAAACACCGCGGCGAGCGCTGCCGTCATGCGACTCAAAAAATTGGCAGAACCTGTCGCGCCGAAGAGACTTCCCGAGGAGCCCGAACCGAAGGCCGCCCCCATGTCTGCCCCCTTGCCGTGTTGGATAAGCACCAGAACGATGACGCCCAGGGCGGAAACGACCTGAACAATGGTGAGCAGCGTGGCGAGCCAGGCGGGCATGGGTGAAACTCCTTATGAACGGCCGGCTGCCGCAGCGGCCAGACAAATGGCAGCGAAGTCGGCAGCCTTGAGCGATGCGCCGCCGATCAGGCCGCCATCGATTCCGGGTACGGCAAACAAAGCAGCCGCGTTGTCAGGCTTGACGCTGCCGCCGTAAAGAACACGAAGACCCGACACATTGATGCCAAGGTCCTTGAGCGTGGTGCGGATGAAGGTGTGAACCTCACCCGCCTGCTCGGGCGAGGCACTGCGGCCCGTGCCAATCGCCCACACAGGCTCGTAGGCAAGCACCGCTCCGGTTCCCGGTTGGGACAGGACGCCGCACAGCGGCCGGAGTTGGCTCACGAGCGCAGACTCGGTCGCCCCGGCTTCGCGCTCAGCCAGGGTCTCACCCACGCAGATGATCGGCTGTAAGCCCCCCGCCACCGCGGCGACGGCTTTGGCAGCCACCTGCTCGCTCGATTCGGCAAGCAGCGTGCGGCGCTCAGAGTGCCCCACAATCACCCAGCGGCATCCCATATCCCGCAACAGACGGGCCGACACCTCGCCGGTGAATGCCCCATCGGAATGCGGGCTGACGTCTTGCGCGCCAAGCTCAAGCGCGCCACTGCCAAGCACCCCGGACAACGCAGCGAGCAACGGAAACGGCGGACACAGCACCACCTCGACCCCGCTTCGATGCGACGCGAGCATGGACGCCACCTCACCCCCCAGTGCAGACGCACCGGCGGGTGAACCGTTCATCTTCCAGTTACCGACGACAAGCGGGGAGATGGGCATGAGAGCGGGGCGTTCTGGCCTGAAGGAAGCAAACCCGCGATTATAACAGGCGGGGCCCTGCAGGGCCTCGAGGGAGAGAGCAGGCGGTGGGCTTCAGGCGCCGTCTGGCGGGGCGGGCGGACTGCTTCGCACGTCGCGGTGATACCAGCGCCACGCCCAGAGCGCATAGCCCGACACGCCATACACCAGGAACAGCGTGAACAGCACCAGCGGCGGATCGGATGACACCAGCGCGAACACCAGCACCAGCGCAAGAACGAACATGAAGGGCACGCTCTTGCGGACATTGAAGCTTTTGAAGCTGTAGAACGGCGCGTTGGAGACCATGGTGATGCCGGCATAGACAGTGATCACCCAGGCCAGCCACGCGAGGTCAGCGCCCGTGGCGGTAATCCAGCGGGTTTCCCGCAGATCGGTGACGACCCAGATCAGGCCTGCGACCAGCGCAGCCGAAGCCGGGCTGGGCAATCCCTGAAAAAACCGCTTGTCGACTGCGCCGATGTTGGTGTTGAAACGCGCCAACCGCAGCGCAGCCCCCGCCACATAGATGAAGGCGGCCACCCACCCCCATTTTCCCAGCCCTCGCAAGGACCATTCATAAACGATGACAGCAGGCGCAACGCCAAACGCAACCATGTCGGAGAGACTGTCGTACTGCTCACCAAACGCACTTTGAGTGTTGGTGAGCCGCGCCACCCGCCCATCGAGGCCATCAAGCACCATGGAAATGAACACCGCGACCGCCGCCTGTTCGAATTGCTGGTTCATGGCCTGAACGATGGCGTAGAAGCCGGCAAAGAGCGATGCGGTGGTAAGCGCGTTGGGCAGCAGGTAGATGCGCCGCGAGCGCTTGGGAGCAAGCCCCTCGCGTGGCGGGTCAGACATACGCAGCCCCTCGCGCGGAACGGAAACGATAAAGGGGGGAAAAGGCATCCATCAGCACAGTATAGACGCCCTCCTGCGGCAACGGACTCGTGCGGCT
>JALREG010000331.1 GCA_023253905.1 Burkholderiaceae bacterium | reverse complement strand
AGGAAGTGATCCCCGCTGGCCGCGAAGTGCTCGAGATGCTCGCCCGCGCGCTCGGCACGCTCGAGTTCAGCTTCACCGACTTTGGCTGGGGCGGCGACTGGTATCGCGCCCACGGCGAAATGATGCCCGCCGACGGGCTGGACGCGCTGCGCGGTATGGACGCCATTCTGTTTGGTTCGGCAGGCGACCCGGCCATTGCCGATCACATCACGCTATGGGGTCTGCGGCTCAAGATCTGTCAGGGCTTCGACCAGTACGCCAACGTGCGCCCCACGCGGATCCTGCCGGGCATTGATGCGCCGCTCAAGCGTTGCGCGCCCGCCGATCTTGACTGGGTGATCGTGCGCGAAAACTCCGAGGGCGAATATGCCGGCGTGGGCGGCCGCGCGCATCAGGGGCATCCCATCGAGGTCGCAACCGACGTGAGCATCATGACCCGCGCGGGTGTAGAGCGCATCATGCGTTTCGCCTTCCGCCTGGCACAGTCGCGCCCGCGCAGGCTGCTCACCGTGGTCACCAAGAGCAACGCGCAGCGCCATGCCATGGTGATGTGGGATGAGATCGCGCGCCAGGTGGCCGCCGACTTTCCGCACGTTCACTGGGACAAGGAACTGGTTGACGCCATGACCGCGCGCATGGTCAACCGACCCGCCAGCATTGACACGGTGGTCGCCACCAATCTGCATGCCGACATTCTGAGCGACCTGGCAGCGGCCCTCGCGGGTAGCCTGGGCATCGCGCCTACCGGCAATATCGACCCCGAGCGCCGCTACCCCAGTATGTTCGAGCCCATTCACGGTTCGGCCTTCGACATCATGGGCAAGGGACTCGCCAACCCGGTGGGCACCTTCTGGAGTTGCGTGATGCTTCTCGAGCACCTGGGAGAGGACGAAGCCGCCGGGCGGCTGATGCGCGCTATTGAAGCGGTCACCGCCAATCCGGCGCTCCACACGCGCGATCTTGGCGGCTCGGCGACCACGCGTGAGGTCACCGACGCCGTTCGCCGAGCACTTCAGTAACACCTGTTTTTTCACATAAAACCAAGGGAGACCATCATGCATTCATCGCGCGGCGTTACCGCCCGGGGCCTCACGCTTGTCAGCGGAATTATTGCCGGACTCCTCGCAATCACGGGCCCCGCCCTCGCACAAGGCTGCCCCGACAAGCATGTGCTCTACTGGCAGGCGTTTCCGCCCGGTGGTGAGTCCGACCTGTCAGCGCGTCATCAGCAGGTGGTACTCAAGCGTCGTTGCCCCACGCTGGACGCCATCATTCAGTACAAGGCCGGTGCCGGCGGCGCGCTCATGTGGACCCAGATCAATCAACTGCCTGCTGATGGCTTCAATGTGGTGGGCATCAACCTCCCGCATATCGTCTTCCAGCCGCTGGAAGGACAGGTACAGTACAAAACCGCCGATATCACGCCGGTGTTCTGGTTCCACTACACGCCTGACATCCTGGTCGTGCCCGCCTCAAGCGCGATCCGCAGCTTTGCCGATTTCGTGGCCGCGGCCAAGGCTTCGCCCGGCAAGATGAGCCTGGGCGGCTCGGGCCTCAACTCGGCCAACCACGCGGCGCATGAGCGCATGAATGCGGCCTTCGGTGTAAAGACCAATTACATCCCCTTCAAGGGAACCGGTGACATGTCGGTCGCTGTTCTGGGAGCGCAGATCGACGGCGCAATGACCTACACCCCGTTTGCAATCGCCAATCAGAACCGGCTGCGGCCGCTGGCGGTCGCGATGGAAAAGCGGCATCCGCTGCTACCCGATGTGCCCACTTTCCGGGAGTTGGGCGTCGACTGGGTGGACGGCGCCTATCGCGGCATCGGTATGCCGCGCGGCACCGCGCCGGAAGCGCGCAAACGTATTTCCGACCTGTGGCGAGCATTGAATGAGGACCGCGAAATGAAGGAGCTCGCGGCAAAATCAGGCTTTGAACTCGTTAACGTGGGTGTCGAGGAAATGGATGCCTTCATGACGGAAAAGATCCGGCTCTATACCGAGGGCGCTACCCGTTTGGGACTTGGCAAAAAATAGCCCTGTCGCAGGCCATTCCCCGCTTTTCGTAGACTTCCTCACACCTCTCATCAACCGAATCCGGAACCCCTCATGGAGACTCCCCCGCGTTATCAGGGCATGCCGATCGCGCTGAACCCAGGCGTCACCGACACCAAACATTTTTTCGCAGCGCTCGATAACTTCACCCGTACCTTCGCCTTCCGTACCGGCGATCAGGTGCTGTTTCTGGCTGACCCACTGCTCGATTCTCGGGTGCTCGATGCGATCGGCGCTCATGCCCGCGCGCGGGGCGCCACCATGCGGGTCTACATGGAACCCAGCTGCCGGGTCGAACGGATCCCTGAAGAGGTGAAGCCGCTCCTGTCCAAGGCGAACTTCGTGGTCTCCACCTGGTTCTGCTCGATCATCGACCCGTTCTGCATCGGGCTTCGCAAGCAGGGACAGCGCTGGGTCAAGATCACCTATTTCCGTAATCTTGATCTCCTCCACACCCCGCAGGCGCGTTTCCCCATTGAGATCGTGGGCGAGATCACTCGCGCCACCGCGCGCCGCTATCCCGTGGGTACCGACTTCGACATTCACTTCACCGATCAGCGGGGCAGTGACTTCCGGATTCACTTCACCCCCGAAATGCGCAACAACATGCTGGCCACCAACCGGTGGCGCGGCCGCATGGACGCGAGCGAAGACGGCTGTTACGTGCACTACCTCGCTGCGCACGGTCCCAACCTCTGGGATCACAACGCAGTGAAAAACGATCTATCGGTGCCTACGCAAATGAGCGGGGTGCTCTATCCGCAGTGGGCGGTCGGCTTTGCCGAGCCTTTCAGAGAGCGAATTGGCGTGCACTTCGAGGGCGAGTATGTGTCCCGCGTCGAGGGTGAGTCGGATGAGGCACAGATCCTGCGCGAGATGCTGGTGGGCGGACGCATGATCGAGGGCGGTGGCTGCGGCTTCAACCCCAAGGCGCCGCGTCACACCATCTATCCCGCGGGCTCCAATTCCCCTGGCGCGCTTCATTTCGGAATCGACCTCGCCAAACCCGCTGATTACATTCGCCGCGTCATGCCCGATTGGGAAGAGCCACCTGTACATGTGGATCTGGTCATGCTCGATGCCACCGTGCGCGCGGGTGACACCCTGCTGATCGACCAGGGTTTTCTGTGCGCGCTGCGCGACCCCGAAGTGATCGAGATGGCCTCGCGATACGGCGATCCGGTGGATCTGCTAGAGGGCTGGGTCTGAACCGTTTTACCGGTCAGACTGAGCGGGGGGTGCTGGAGAGAAAATCGCGATAGGCAAGCTTCAGCCCCTCATCGAGCGATATCTGCGGCTGCCAGCCGAGACTCTGAAGGCGGCGGCTGTCCATCAGCTTTCTCGGCGTGCCATCGGGCTTGCTGGCATCGAACACGATGTCACCGGCATAGCCCACCGCGCGCGCGACCGCGCGTGCGAGCTCGGCAATGCTCACGTCGTCGCCCCAGCCCACATTGATGTGGCTGAGCATCGGCTGGGTATGCTTTGAATAGACCTCTCGCGACAGATTCATCACATGAACGCTGGCCTCGGCCATATCGTCGACAAAAAGAAATTCGCGCCGCGGCGTGCCGCTCCCCCAAACCGCCACCTGCGGGCCTCGCTGCTCGGCGGACTTTTGGAGTCGCTGCGCCTAAACCAGTCCCGCGGCGTCATCGCGACGCGTCTCTGCGAAACGGGCCGTGTCTTCATTGAGGAGGGTGGCCATGCGCTGGAATGCGCGGCCGTGGCCTTTGTGCTCGCCGAGCCGGTGGGCGATCGTTCGTGGAAACTCCGCGAGGGCGCCGATTTCTTCTTGGCCAAGCACCACGTGCTCGCGCTGGCGCGCGCCGCGGGGGTCGCGCTCGAGGAACACGGCGGCGCGTCCGCGCAGGCCGGCGCCGGCTGGCAGGCGGGGCATTGCGCCGCCTATGGCGACATCGTCCGCGGTTGGACCGCGCAGGCCGGTCTGGTGAACCTCGCGCTGCTCAAGTCCCTCGGCATCGAGGGTCGGGTCTACGCCGGCTGCTTCGCGATGCTGCCCGAGAAGCTCCCGGCCGCGGCCGGCGCGCGGCGGTTCGTCGAGTTCAGCTTGTTCCCCGCAGCCTTGCGCGACCTCGCGCTGGTGGTGGATGAAAACGTTCCCGCGGGGGACGCCCGGACGCGGCTTCTGGCGGTGGCCCGCGCGGCCGCCGGTGACGCATTCGCCGTGGAGCGGGTCGAGGTGTTCGACGTTTACCACGGCGCCGGACTTCCCGTGGGGAAAAAGAGCCTGGCATTCGGACTCTCCTTCCGATCCGCCTCCCGCACGCTAACGGATGACGAGGTGAACGGCGTTTTCCAGAAAACCCAGGACGAGATCGTGCGCGCCACAGGGTGGCAGATCCGCA
>JALREG010000273.1 GCA_023253905.1 Burkholderiaceae bacterium | reverse complement strand
GGCGACGCGCCCGCACCGCTCAGAGTGTCGCTCGGCGCTGATTAGGCCCGGCTGACTACTTGGCAGCTTCCGCGGGCTCAAAGCCGAGGGATGAGGAAATATCGGCGGCGGTCTTGCACACCAGGTCGATCCAGTCGTCTTGCACGAAATCGGCTGGCGCTGAGACCGAAAGCCCCGCCACGAGCTTGCCCGAGTCGTCGCGAATGCCGGCTGCGATGCAGCGCACACCGAGTTCGAGCTCTTCGTTGTCGCGGGCGTAGCCGCGGGCTCTCACGAGCGCGAGCTCGCGCTCAAGGCGGACCAGCTCGGTGATGCTGTTTTTGGTGTGGCCTGCGAGCCCTGTACGGGTAGCGTAGGCGCGCACATTACGCGGGTCGTCCACCGACAGAAAGAGTTTGCCCACCGAGGTGAGGTGTAGCGGTGCCCGGCCCCCCACGGCGCGCACCACCTGCATGCCTGAGCGCTCGGAAACCGCCCGCTCGATATAGACAATTTCATCGGCCTGCCGGATCGACAGATTGACCGGCTGTCCGGTAGCGCGGTGCAGTTCGCGCATGGGGCCCATCGCCGCGTCGCGCACATTGAGCCGCGCCTTGACCAGGTTACCGAGCTCGAGCAGACGGATGCCGAGCTGGTAGGTGCCCGGGTCGCTGCGGTCAATCAGGCGGGCGCTGACCAGATCATTGAGGATACGGTGAGCGGTGGAGGGATGGAGCCCGGTGGCAAGCGACAGGTCTTTCAGGCTGGCCGGTTCAGTGCGCTCAGCCAGTGCGTCAAGTAACGACACCAGGCGCTGGATGACCTGAATCGCGGTCTTGCCGTCGTCGGTGGAGGGGTTCCTGGGGCGTCCCATGGTGAAATTCTATCTCACTTGATGAAATGAGCCATGCATCGATCAGCTGGGCCAGGCGGTCGGGTGAAAACCGCCAGGTGCTGTCGGTGCGGGCGTAGATCCAGTCGGAAAACGCCAGAAACCGATCGAACGGTTGCGCCCCGAGGAGCCGCGGCAGGCGCTCTGAAAATCGGCCTGAGTTGCCGATGAGTTCCCAGTAGCGGGCAAAGCGCGCCAGGCGCTGCATGTCAGAGAAGGGGATGTCGCGGGTGGCGAGCACGTTGTAAGGGGGCGAGGGGTTGAAGCGGAGGTCAAACGCTTCGGTATGCCGGCTGATGGGCGCGCCCCGCAGGCGCTTCAGGATACCCACCTGAATCTCCTGTGGGTTGAGTGCGACCAGCCGGTCGAACCCGGCGCCGAAGCTTTCGATTGTTTCGCCGGGCAGGCCAGCGATCAGATCGACGTGCAGGTTGGCGCGGGTGTGCTCGCGCAGCCAGCGCAGGTTTTCCTCGGCCTTCACATTGTTCTGTCGTCGGCTGATGAGCGCCTGCACCTCGGTATTCCAGCTCTGGATGCCGATTTCGAACTGCAGGGTGCCAGCGGGAAACCTGGGCAGGATGTCGCGCAGCCGCTCGGGCAGATGGTCGGGTACCAGTTCAAAGTGAGCAAAGCAGGGGTCGTCGGGGTGGGCCTCGATTCGCTCGAGAAAAAACGCCAGGATGGCAAGGCTGGTGTCGATCCTCAGGTTGAAGGTTCGATCAACAAAGCGGAAGCGCCGGGCGCCGCGCTGATGGAGCGTGGCGAGTTCGTCGAGCAAACGCTCAAGCGGAAACGGCACAGCGGTGCGGTCCAGTGCGGACAGACAGAATTCGCAGCGGTAGGGGCAGCCGCGCGAGGCTTCCACGTAGAGGTGGCGGTGTGCGATGTCGCGATCGTCGTAGAGCGCGTAGGGCATCGTGATGTCGGCCGGTTCGAGTCGTCCGCCGCTGATCACATGCGTGAGCGGGCGCGGGGCCTGCCCGGCCTTCCATGCGAGGGTCTGGCGACACAGTTCGGCGAACTCATGCTCGGCCATGCCGGTGATGACATGGTCGGCCATGCGGCAGATCGGCTGCTCACTGACCTCATGGCTCACCTCCGGGCCGCCCAATACGATGCGTAGCTCAGGAGCGAGTCGCTTTAGCAGCGCGACCAGGCGCGTGGTCTCGTCGACGTTCCAGATGTAGACCCCCAGACCCAGGAGCCGGGGTTCGCGCGACAGGATGGTTTCTGCCACGGACTCGGTGCGCGCGCCGATGACGAATTCAATGATCTCGGCGCGGTCACGTAACTCGCCCAGGTTGGCGTGCAGATAACGCAGCCCCAGTGAGGCGTGCGAGTAGCGTGCATTGAGCGTGGCGAGAACGATCTCAGCCATGAGTCGGCCAACCGCTCCGGGTCAGCGCGAGGGGGCCTGACCGGTTGCTGCCTGATGGGCGAGCGCTCGGGCGCAGTCGGAGATGAGTGAGGGCCCGCGATAAATGATGCCGGTGTACATCTGCACCACACTTGCGCCGGCCTCGATCTTGGCGCAGGCGTCGGCGGCCGACAGAATGCCGCCCACCCCGATGATCGGATAGCCCACGGGGAGCCGTTCACGCAAGGCCCGGATCACGCGGTTCGACATATCAAAGACGGGAGCACCCGAGAGCCCGCCCGTCTGGCCGGCGTTTTCTTCGCCGGCAACGGAATCGCGTGACACCGTGGTGTTGGTGGCAATGACTGCATCAATGCCCTGCGCGGGCAGCAGGTCGGCAATGAGCGCGATCTGTTCGTCGTCGAGATCGGGCGCAATTTTCAGCACCATCGGCACGCGCTTGCCATCGCGGTCGGCCAGCATGGCACGGGTCTCGGACAAACCGGCGAGCAGCCCGGAGAGTTCATCGCCGCCTTGCAGTCGGCGCAGGTCTTTGGTGTTGGGCGACGATACGTTGACCGTGACGTAGCTGGCAATGCCATGGACCCGGATCAGGCACTCGCGGTAGTCGTCGATGGCGCGTTCGTTGGGCGTGCTGCCGTTTTTACCGATGTTGACGCCGAGCACCCCGTCAAAGCCCGACTGCTGGACGTTATGAACCAGCGCATCGAGCCCATGGTTGTTGAAGCCCAATCGGTTGATGAGGGCATTGCGCCGCGGGATGCGAAAAATGCGCGGCCGGGCGTTGCCGGGTTGCGGCTTCGGGGTGACGGTTCCAATCTCGATAAAGCCGAAACCGAGCGCCGACAATGCCTGGAGATGCTCGCCGTTTTTGTCCAGCCCGGCGGCGAGGCCAACACGATTACGCAGCCGCATGCCCAGGAAATCGACCGGATCGTTAACCGGTTCACCGGCGGCCCACTGAACCAGCGGCCGCAACAGCGGCTGGTCAAGGAGCGCGAAGGTGAGGTGGTGGGCGCTTTCGGCGTCGAGTCGAAACAGCAGCGGGCGGACGATATCGTAGGGGTTCATTCAACGCTGGAGGGTTCGCCCATGCGTTCCCAGCGACCTTCGCTGAGCCGCTCGATCGGCCGGAAATTGGCCTTGTACGACATCTTCCGGCTATTGGCGATCCAGTAGCCGAGATAGAGGTAGGGCAGGTTGAGCTGGCGGCACTGATCGATCTGCCAGACGATGTTGTAGGTGCCGAAGCTTGCATGCGGCACGTCGGGGTCGAAGAAGGTGTAGACCGATGACAGGCCGTCATTGAGGATGTCGATGATGGAGACCATCCGGAGCAGGCCGTCGGGTTCGCGAAACTCCACCAGTCGTGTGTTCACCTTGCTTTGAAGCAGAAATTGCGCGTATTGCTCGCGGCTGTCCTGGTCCATGCCGCCACCGGAATGACGGCTCGCCTGATAGCGCAGATAGAGCTGATAGTGCTCGGGTGAGAAGCCCAGGCGTGCGACCAGCGTGCGCAGGGTGCCGTGAGCGCGGCGCGCGCGGCGCTGGCTGCGATCGGGGAGGTATTCCGCGATGGGTACGCGCACCGGCACACAGGCGCGGCAGCCATCGCAATAGGGACGATAGGTGAACACGCCGCTTCGGCGAAAGCCCGCACGCACCAGTTCGCTATAGATGTCGGCATTGATCAGGTGGTTGGGCGTGGCCACCTGCGAGCGCGCCTGACGGCCCTCAAGATAGCTGCAGGGGTAGGGCGCGGTCGCATAAAACTGCAGCGCCGAGAAGGGCAGTTCCTTGAGTTGCGTCATGCGTCTGGGAAGGCGATGCCGACCGACGACCAGTCGGGTGGGGGCAACGCTGTAAGCTCGGAAACGTCTGACAGGAATGTCACGCGGGGAACCTCCGTCGCACCAAGAGACGCCAGATGGCGGGTGTTCTGCTGGCAGTCTATCACGCGAAATCCGTGAGCACGGAGCAGTTCAACGAGAGCGTATAGCGCGATCTTGGAGACGTCGGGTGCGCGCGCGAACATCGATTCACCATAAAACATTCGCCCGATCGACACGCCGTAAAGACCGCCGAGCAGACGGTTGTCCTCATCGCAGATCTCCACCGAATGCGCAAAGCCCTGACGATGCAGGTCACAGTAAGCGGCCTTGATCTCAGGCGTGATCCAGGTGCCGTCGCCCAGGCGTTCACGCGGGGCCGCGCACGCGTCCATCACCGCCTCGAAATTGCGGTCTAGAAAAATGCGCCACCGCGCCTCGCGGCGCACTCTGCGCACCGTTTTCTCAAGCGATCGCGACACCTTGAACCGTGACAGGTCGAGCACCATGCGTGGATCGGGTGACCACCACAAAACGGGCTGGCCGGTGTTGTACCAGGGGAATATCCCGTTCCGGTAAGCCTCGAGCAGTCGCCCGGCCGACAGATCGCGCCCGGCGGCCAGCAATCCGTTCGGTTCGCGTAGCGCGAGTGGTGCGGGGGGCAGGGGGTCGTCGGGATCGACCCAGCGGAGCAGGGGTCGGGGCATGAAACCGGTGACGTGGGTGAAACGGTTGTGTGGTCTTAGCGCGGGCGCGGCTGATAGCGAATGGCCTGGGTCCGTAACCCGAAGAGACCCGTTCGCCGATCCTCGAAAAACCAGCGCAGCGTCTGTTCGACGGTGCGAAAGGCGAGCAAGTCCCAGGGAATGTCAGCCTCGGAAAACAGGCGCGCCTCCAGGCTCTCGGGGCCTGGATCGAACTGGGTATCGAGAAGGCGTGCGCGAAAGAACATATGAACCTGATCGACGTGCGGAATGTCGAGCACGGAGTAAAGCGGGCCCAGTTCAATGCGCGCACCTGCCTCTTCCGCGGTTTCGCGTGCGGCGCCTTCCTCGGTGGTTTCGCCGTTCTCCATGAAGCCCGCAGGCAATGTCCAGAGCCCATAGCGCGGCTCGATTGCCCGCCTGCAAAGAAGCACCTGCTCGCCCCAGACCGGCACCGTGCCGAGTACGAGCTTGGGGTTCTGATAGTGGATGGCCCCGCACTGCCCGCAGCAGTAGCGCTGGCGGTTGTCGCCCGGCGGAATTTCCTGGGTGACGAGGCTGCCGCACGCCGAACAGTGTTTCACTGCCGCTCCGTTCATGAAGTTGATCGGAGTGTACCGAAGCTCTGCAAGGCTCGGAAAAATGTTGGGGGCGCGAGTGGCCGGTGATCGGGTTTCGGTTTGCTCTCGAGGTGGCTTACTGTTATCCTCTTTCTTCTCCGACGCGGGGTGGAGCAGTCTGGCAGCTCGTCGGGCTCATAACCCGAAGGTCGCAGGTTCAAATCCTGCCCCCGCAACCAGTTTCACAGGCATCCGTTCGGATGCCTTGCAGGCCCGATTCGCAGCGTTAATGTCGGTCGGGTTTTTTCTCCGGTTCTTTTTTTCGGCGGGGCGCTCCGGGTGTCGCGGGGCTGCCTTGAACGCGGTAGAAGAACCGGATGATCGTCGGGCAGCGCCGCGTTGCGGTTTAAGCGCCGACAGTTTTCCTTGAAGCGGATCGGATGAATACCGACGAAGCGAAAGCCGTGATCGAAGCGGCGCTACTGAGCGCCCCTCAGCCACTGAGCATCAACGACCTGCGCCGATTGTTCGACGACTCTCTCGCGCCCGACGCCATTCGGGCGCTGGTCGACGATATCGGTTTTGTGTGGCAGACACGCAGCCTCAGGCTGGTTGAACTGGCCTCGGGGTGGCGGTTTCAGACCGCGCCCGAATTCGCCCGCTTTCTTGACCGGCTCACCGGCGAAAAGCCTCCCAAATACTCGCGTGCCGTCATGGAGACGCTCGCCATCATTGCGTATCGGCAACCCGTCACGCGGGGCGACATTGAAGAGATTCGTGGTGTGATGGTGTCGCCTCAAATCATTCGCACGCTTGAAGAGCGGGGATGGATCGAGGTGATCGGTCACAAAGATTCGGCTGGACGTCCCTCGCTCTTCGGTACCACTCGCCGATTTCTCGACGACATGGGGTTGGGGGCGCTGTCGCAGCTGCCACCCCTGGAGGGGGCCGGCTCGCCCGTCGAGTTGCCGCTGCAACAGGCCATTGAATTTGAGCCGCCGGCTGAAGCGGTGGCCGCTGATGAGGCGGTTGCCGAGCAGGGCCTTGATGAATCGAAGGCCACTGATGGGGTGGCTCATGAAGCAGAGGCCGACGCCTCGAGCGATCCCGAACCCGATCCGTCCCCTCCTCCTGGCGAATTCCCTCAGGCGGTCTCAGACCTCCGGGATCCCGCTGTTGTCTCACCCGAACCACGGGAGTTACCGTGAACGACGAAAACCGCCCTGCCGCCGGGCCGTCGCCCGATCAACCGCCTGCTGTCGAACCATCACCGGCCGCCAACGCTGGCCCGGGGGCGCCGGCCCAGGGCGGCGAGGCGAGCGAAGGCGGGCGACCGCCTAGAAACGCGCTGCGGCGCAGGCGCGGGCGTCATCCGAATCGCGAGGCAAGGGATCGGCCCGAAGGGGCGAGGCAGAGCAGCGCGGATAACGCCGACGGTGCGCCGGTTGAACCGGATCGCGAACCGGGCGAGGCGAGCGAGCCGCCGGTTTACTCCAGCCAGCCCGCAATCGGGCTCGACGCTGCCGATCCGGCCAAGCGGAAGTCGCGTAACGAGCTTCCCGAGGAAGACCTGCCCAAACTGCATAAGCTTCTCGCCGACACGGGTCTGGGCTCGCGCCGCGATATGGAGGAGCTGATCATCGCTGGCCGGGTATCGGTCAACGGCCAGCCTGCTCATGTCGGGCAGCGGATCGGACCTAATGATCAGGTTCGGGTCAACGGACGGCCTATTCGGAGGCCTCCCATTGCTTTGCCGCCGCGGGTGCTGCTCTATCACAAACCGTCGGGCGAGATCTGCACCCGCGATGATCCGTCGCGCCGGTCCACGGTCTTCGAACGTCTCCCACGTTTGAAAGGCGCTCGCTGGGTGGCGGTGGGGCGGTTGGACTACAACACCGAAGGACTGCTGGTCTTTACCACCTCCGGTGATATCGCCAATCAGCTGATGCATCCGCGCTATGGCTGGGAGCGGGAATACGCGGTACGAATTCTCGGGCGAATCGATGACGAGATCCGCTCGCGATTGTTGGAAGGCGTGGCGCTCGAAGATGGGCCGGCTGTGTTTTCGGTGGTCGAGGATCTGGGCGGCGACGGGGCAAATGCCTGGTATCGGGTAGTGATTAGCGAAGGGCGCAATCGCGAAGTTCGACGCATGTTCGACGTGGTGGGGCTCACGGTCAGCCGTCTGGTGCGGCTGCGCTTCGGGCCGGTGGCCTTACCCCGGGGGCTGTCGCGGGGACGCTGGGCCGAGTTGTCGCCGTCTGAGGTGCTGTCGCTACAGCGCCTGCTTCGCGGTGGCGATCCCACCACCGAGGCAGCGCGTGCCGCCGCGCGCGAAGGGCACCGTGAGATCATATCGTAATGCTCGCGAACTGATTTGCGGAGTTATTTCATTGAGATTTTTACTGGTCAACGACTCTACGGAAACGTCTTTCAGATAGTCTCCATTGTCAAGGATTTTGAAAATGAGCTGATCGCCTTCATCGCCGTATTTACCGGTAAGTGTAGCGATATTCTCAAATGATGGGGTTTCAATAGGAGCGAAACCGAATCTTTCAAAATGACGCCGCATCACTGCGAAAATAAAATTACGCCGCGCCATTTCTGTTGGAATGAAGTCACGTGTACCTTTGGGAATAGAAGGTTGATTCATGAATAATTGTGGCGGCTAATTTCGTAATACGATGAAGATATCCCGAAATGACGAACCAAAGGTTTTTCCACAAGTTCTAAGGGTAATCAAAGAACACAGTGGAGCCATTTATAAATTGATTTCCGGACCAGAAGAAAATCAATTCATCATTTACTGGAGGTACATATCCAGGTGTAAAAGTACCCACTACTGCAAACTCCAAGCCTGACTCAGCAATAAAATCACCTTGTAATATTGCTTGAGTTGCATTATTAACTTTAAC
>JALREG010000071.1 GCA_023253905.1 Burkholderiaceae bacterium | reverse complement strand
TATGGCGCGGGCCAGCAGCTCGCCTGCCTGCCTGCCGGTGCGGTAGAGATCGATATGCGGGCAGGTGCGGTAGGCGGTGACGAGGTCCACCGCATCCACCATCCGCTGCGTCAGGTAGCCGTGGAGATCCAGGCTGATCGCGATGGAGCAGGGGCTTCGCTTTGCGATCCGCGAGGGCGGACGCACGGTGGGCGCGGGCGTCGTCGCGAAGGTCATTGCGTAAGCAGGTCAACGCGCAATCCGCGCCGGGGCAGGCGTCTGCCCCTTGTTCTTTTGACCGCAGCCCAGGCTGCACCGTTCTTTAGGATGCCTCACCATGCAAAGCCAGAAAATCCGCATTCGCCTCAAAGCGTTTGATTACCGCCTGATCGACCAGTCGGCGGCTGAAATCGTTGACACCGCCAAGCGCACTGGTGCGGTGGTCTGCGGCCCGGTGCCGCTCCCCACCCGAATCCAGCGCTTTGATGTGTTGCGTTCGCCGCACGTGAACAAGACCTCGCGCGATCAGTTCGAAATGCGCACGCATCAGCGGCTGATGGATATCGTTGATCCCACCGACAAGACCATCGATGCGCTCACCAAGCTTGATCTGCCCGCGGGCGTCGATGTGAAGATCTACGTTCAGCAGGCTGACGGCTGGCGCGGGTAAACGGGCTGGTCGGGGTCCTCGGGCGCGCGGGCGGTCGACGTCGACCGAACCCCTCGCAGTCTCGACACCCAGGCTGACCATCAGGGTCCGAATCACCCCAATTTGGTGATTCAGGCGTTCTGGGTTATCCTCGAAGGCTTTTCGGAATTTCGGAGCGGGCGGTAGGCGGCTAGCGCCCTTTGGTCTGCCACCGGAATCGATGTAACACACCCGGCCAATTGCAGTCGGGACTGGAGAAAAAAATGACCCTTGGCCTTTTGGGGCGCAAGGTCGGCATGATGCGCATCTTCACCGACGACGGCGATGCCGTACCGGTGACGGTGGTAGACGTGTCCGACAACCGCGTGTCCCAGATCAAGACTGTCGAGTCCGACGGTTACAACGCGGTTCAGATCGCGTTTGGCAAGCGCCGCGCAAGCCGTGTCACCAAAGCGCGTGCCGGACACTTCGCTAAAGCCGGCGTTGAAGCGGGCAGCGTGGTGCGTGAATTCCGTGTTGAAGCTGACGTCGTGTCGGGCTATCAGCCTGGCGCGGTGGTTCCGGCCGCACTCTTTGAGGCGGGCCAGAAAGTTGACGTGCAGGGAACCTCGCACGGCAAAGGCTTCACCGGCACCATCAAGCGCCACAACTTCGGTTCGGGCCGCGCCTCACACGGTAACTCGCGTTCGCACAATGTGCCAGGCTCGATCGGTATGGCGCAGGATCCGGGGCGCGTGTTTCCGGGCAAGCGCATGGCGGGGCACATGGGTGCGGTTACCCGCAGTGTGCAGAACCTGGTCGTTGCCCGGGTAGATGCCGAGCGGGGATTGCTCATGCTGCGCGGTGCGGTGCCGGGCGCCAAGAATGGCTCGGTGATCGTGACCCCGGCAGTCAAAGCTCCCGCGCCCCGGCGCTCGACCGGCAAGGCTTGAGGAGGCCCCTGACCATGGAACTGAATCTGCTCGATTCAAGCGGCCAGGCCTGCGCAAAGGTTGAAGCGCCCGACACCATTTTCGGTCGCGAATACAACGAACCGCTCATTCACCAGGTGGTGGTGGCGTTTCAGGCCAATGCGCGCAGTGCAAACCGCGCCCAGAAAGACCGTAGCGAAGTTCGTCACTCCACCAAGAAGCCCTGGCGGCAGAAAGGTACCGGCCGCGCGCGCGCCGGCATGACCTCGTCGCCGCTCTGGCGGGGTGGCGGCAAGATTTTCCCGAATTCGCCGGAAGAGAATTTCTCGCACAAAGTCAACCGCAAGATGTACCGCGCCGGGGTTTGCTCAATCCTGTCGCAGCTGGCGCGCGAGGATCGGGTGGCCGTGGTGGAGGGTCTCGCAATCGATGCGCCCAAGACCAAGCTGCTGGCCGACAAGATCAAGGCGATGGGGCTGGGCGCAAACGGCGCGTCGGTGCTGGTCATTACCGATGTGGTTGATGAAAACCTGCTGCTGGCCGCACGCAACCTGCCCCACGTCATGGTGGTGGAGCCGCGTCACGCTGACCCGGTCTCGCTGGTGCACTTTTCGAAGGTGCTGATCACGCGGGCGGCGCTCGCCAAAGTCCAGGAGATGCTCGCATGAACCAGGAGCGACTCACCCAGGTGCTCGTATCGCCGATCGTCTCCGAGAAGGCAACCTTCGTCGCTGACCGCAACAACCAGATCACCTTCCGCGTATTGCAGGATGCCACGCGGCAGGAAATCAAGGCGGCAGTCGAAATGCTCTTCAAGGTTGAGGTCGAGTCGGTGCAGGTGCTCAACCAGAAGGGTAAAGCCAAGCGTTTCGGGAAGTTCTCCGGTCGTCGACGCCATATCCGCAAGGCTTACGTCAGTCTCAAGGCGGGCCAGGAAATCAATTTTGCGGAGGCCGCGTAAATGCCTATCGCCAAGATGAAGCCCACCTCGCCCGGCCGCCGGGCGATGGTGAAGGTGGTTCACCCCAATCTGCACAAAGGGCGTCCGGTGGATGCCCTGACCGAAAGCCAGACGCGGGGTTCGGGGCGTAACAACCTCGGCCGCATCACCACCCGTCACAAGGGTGGCGGTCACAAGCGTCAGTACCGGATCGTTGATTTCCGCCGCAACAAGGACGGAATCTTCGCCAAGGTTGAGCGGATTGAATACGATCCGAACCGAAGCGCCCATCTCGCGCTTCTTTGCTACGCTGATGGCGAGCGGCGCTACATCCTCGCCCCGCGTGGCGTGGAAGTGGGCACCCAGCTCATGAGCGGCGCGCAGGCGCCCATCCGCCCGGGTAACACGCTGCCCATTCGCAACATCCCGGTAGGCCAGACCATCCACGCCATCGAACTGCTGCCCGGAAAGGGCGCGCAGGTGGCGCGGTCAGCGGGCGCCTCGGCGCGGCTCCTTGCTCGTGAAGGAACCTATGCGCAGGTACGTCTGCGCTCGGGTGAAATCCGCAAGGTGCACATCGAGTGTCGTGCCACCATCGGTGAAGTCGGCAACGAAGAGCACGGCCTGCGGCAGATCGGCAAGGCCGGTGCAACCCGTTGGCGAGGTATTCGCCCGACGGTGCGCGGCGAAACCATGAACCCGGTTGATCACCCGCACGGCGGGCGTACGCGTGGCAATCGCCACCCGGTATCGCCCTGGGGTACGCCCACCAAGGGCTACAAGACCCGGCGCAACAAGCGCACCGATTCGATGATCGTTCAGCGACGCGGCAAGTAACGGACAGGTGACGGAACAGCTATGGGACGCTCAGTCAAAAAAGGCCCGTTTGTAGACGGCCACCTGATGAAAAAAGTCGATACCGCAATTGCGGTCAAAGACAAGAAGCCGATCAAGACCTGGTCGCGCCGCTCCACGGTGATTCCCGATTTCATCGGGCTCACGATCGCCGTGCACAACGGCCGCCAGCATGTGCCGGTGTTCATCAACGAGAACATGGTCGGGCACAAGCTTGGCGAGTTCGCGCTCACCCGGACGTTCAAGGGTCACGCGGCCGACAAGAAGGCCGGCGCGAAGAAATAAGGAAGCGACATGGAAACGCAAGCCATCCTGCGCGGCGTGCGACTGTCGGCCCAGAAGGGTCGACTGGTCGCCGACATGATCCGCGGCAAACCGGTCGAAAAGGCGCTGAACATCCTGATGTTCTCGCCCAAGAAGGCCTCCAAGATCGTCCAGAAGGTGCTCGAGTCGGCGATTGCCAACGCCGAGCACAATGACGGCGCCGACATCGACGAACTCCGGGTGAAAACCATCTACGTCGAGAAAGCTACGTCGCTTCGGCGCTTCTCCGCCCGCGCCAAGGGGCGCGGTGCCAAGATCGAAAAGCAGACCTGTCACATTTTCGTGACGGTCGGCGACCGCTGACCGCAGGCGCAAGGGAAACGACATGGGACAGAAGATTCACCCGACCGGATTCCGTCTTTCGGTCAGCCGTAACTGGGCCTCACGCTGGTTCGCCTCGGGCAGCCAGTTTCCGCAGCTGCTCAACGACGATCTGCGGGTTCGCGAGTATCTGCGTCGGAAGCTGAAGAGCGCGTCGGTTAGCCGCGTACTGATCGAGCGGCCCGCCAAGAACGCCCGCATCACCATTTTCTCGGCCCGCCCGGGCGTGGTGATCGGCAAGAAGGGCGAGGACATCGAACTCCTGAAGGCCGACCTGCAGCGCCTGATCGGCGTGCCGGTGCACGTCAACATCGAGGAAGTGCGCAAGCCCGAAATCGATGCGCAGCTCATCGCCGATTCCATCACCCAGCAGCTCGAGAAGCGCATCATGTTCCGTCGCGCAATGAAGCGCGCGATGCAAAATGCCATGCGGCTGGGTGCTCAGGGCATCAAGATCATGAGCTCGGGTCGCCTGAACGGTATCGAAATTGCGCGTACCGAGTGGTACCGCGAAGGTCGTGTGCCGCTTCACACGCTGCGCGCCGATGTCGATTATGGCTTCTCCGAGGCGCGGACCACCTACGGAACCATCGGCGTCAAGGTTTGGGTCTACAAGGGCGACACCCTTGGCCGTAACGACGCGCCGCAGACCGCCGAGAAAGAAGCGCCGGCGCCGGACC
>JALREG010000023.1 GCA_023253905.1 Burkholderiaceae bacterium | reverse complement strand
AGGCCATCGGACGACTGGTTCGGTAAAGCGTGCATGAACGGCTCTGACAATCCGAAGAATGCATTCGAGCGGCTCCTGCGCCTGATGGCGCTGGGGGCGGGTGTGATCCTGCTTGCACTCACGGTGCTCACCGTGGTCGATGTTGTGCTCCGCTATTTTTTCAACATGCCATTCCGGGGCTCGCTCGAGGCCACCGAGTATGCGATGGCGCTCATTGTCTTTCTGTCTCTGGCGTGGTGTGGTGCCACCGGCGGACACATTGCCGTGGATCTGCTTGATCGGTGGCTGGATCGTCCGTCGCTCCGCTGGTTGCCGTCGCTCATGTCGCTGGCCGGGGGCATTCTGTTTCTGGTCATCGCCTGGCGGGTGGCGGCCGAGGCGGTGTATGGCTGGAGTCAGATCGGCAACATGCTGCGCTGGCCGCACTGGCCATTCAAGTTGGGCGCCGCGTTTGGCGCTCTGATGTTTGCGCTGGTCTGTCTGGGGCAGGCGTGGTCGGGCTGGCGACATATTTCGACCACCGAGGAGCGCATATGAGTTCAGAAGCGATCGGGGCCCTCGGCCTGGTCGCCATGCTTGCCCTGCTTGCGCTTCGCATGCCGATCGGCATCGCGATGTTCCTGGTCGGCAGCATCGGTTTCGCCATGCTGAACGGCATTGATGCGGCGCTGATGGCGCTTGGCACCTATCCCTATTCCTACGCGGCCTATTACGACCTGGCGGTGATTCCGCTCTTTGTGCTGATGGGGTCCATTGCCTCGGCATGCGGCATGGGACAGGCGTTGTTTGCAGCGGCCTATGCATGGGTGGGCCACTGGCGGGGCGGACTGGCGTCAGCCACGATCCTGTCCTGCGCCGGGTTCGCAGCGGTGTCCGGGTCGAGTGTGGCGTCGGCCGTGACCATGGGGCGGGTATGTCTGCCGGAAATGCGGCGCTACCGCTACGACGGTGGTCTCGCCGCCGGCACGGTAGCGGCGGGGGGAACGCTGGGCATCCTCATTCCCCCCAGCACTGCTTTCGTGATCTACGGCATTCTCACCGAACAGTCGATCGGCAAACTTCTGCTCGCGGGCGTATTGCCAGGGTTGCTGCTCACGCTGCTCTTCGTCATCACCATCATGATCTGGACCGCGTTCCGTCCTGAACTCGGGCCGGCCGGTGAGCGATCAACTTTCCCGCAGCGCTGGCGTGCGCTTGCACAGTCGGGGCCGATGCTGGGTCTGGTGTTCGCTTCGATCGGTGGCATTTATGCGGGCGTGTTCACCCCGGCCGAAGCCGCCGCGGTGGGGGCTTTCCTCGCCATCGTCTGGGCCTGGGCCACCGGCCAGCTCAAGCGCGCAGTGCTCGAGCAGGTTCTGCTCGACACGGTACGCACCACGGCCATGGTGTTTCTCATCCTGATGGGCGCGCTGGTGTTCGGGCCGTTTCTTGCGCTAAGCGGACTGCCCGGGCGAATTGCCGACCTCCTCACGGGCGCATCGCTTGCACCCTTTGCGGTGCTGCTCCTGATCATGGCGCTTTATCTGGTGCTCGGTATGTTTCTCGAGGGTTTTTCGATGCTGGTGCTCACGCTGCCCATCGTGATCCCCATCGTGAAGGCGCTCGGCTACGACCTGATCTGGTTCGGCGTCATCATGGTGATCCTGCTTGAAATGGGCCTGATTTCCCCGCCAGTGGGCATGAACGTCTTTGTGGTGAAAGGTCTGGTGCCCGACACCAGCATGGGCGCGATCTTTCGTGCCATTACCCCGTTCTGGGGTGCGATGATTGTCTGTGTGGCACTCATCGTGGCGTTTCCCGATATTGCCCTCATGATTCCAAACGCCATGATCCGATAAGCTTTACCCATAAAAAAGGCGGCCAGCCCGACCGGGCGAGGCCGCCATCCATCGATCGCTTCTTAAGGAGGAGACCCCGTGAACCCTGATCGTCGACGTTTCGCTACTGCCTCGTCCGCCGCAGCGCTGGTCCTGACCCTGCCCGGCACCTCGCGTGCGCAGCAGGAAGAAATCAAACTCGCCACGTTCGTTCCTCCCACGCACTATGGTCTGGCGCAGATCATGGTGCCCTGGGGCAAGGAAATCGCCGAAAAGAGCGGCGGCCGACTTAACTTGCGCGTGTTTCCTTCCATGCAGCTTGGCGGAAAACCGCCCGAGCTCTACAAGCAGATGGTGCGGGGGCTGTCCGACATCACCTTCACCTTGCCCGGCTACACCTCGGCTGACTTTCCACTGATGTCGCTCTCCGAACTCCCCGGCATGGCGAGCAGTTCGGAAGAGGGGACACGCAAGATGTGGCAGCACATGAAGTTCTTTACCGACGGCGAAATGAAGGAAAGCAAGCCGCTGGTGATCTGGACGGGTGATGCGGCCGCAGTCATGACGCGCTCGAAGGCCGTCCGCAGACTCGAGGATATGAAAGGCATGAAGATCCGCACGCCCTCGTCGGCGCAGTCGGAACAACTCATTGCCTTGGGCGCTACGCCGATCGATATGCCGGCCGGTCAGATCTACAACTCGATCGAACGGGGGGTGGTGGATGGCGCGCTGATCTCGATGGCCGGAGCCATCGATTTCAAGCTCCTCGAGGTGTGTCGCTATTTCACGATCGATGTGCCGGTGGGACGCTCGCCCTTTACCATCAACATGAACCTTGCGCGCTTCCAGAAGCTGCCGGCAGATCTTCGCAAGATCATTGACGAGACCACCGGGCTGGGCTTGAGCCTCAGGGCCGCAGCCAACATCCAGAAGCACAGCGACGACGCCGTGGCCGCTGCCCGCCGTGACAAAGAAGTCATCTCGCTATCGGCCGATGAGCAGCGGCGCTGGACAGCCGTGTTTGCGCCAATGATCCGGGCGCAGTTGGCTGCCACCGAAAAACCGGGTATTCCGGCGCGCGATTTCCTGAAAGCCTACGGGATGCAGGTTTAAGGCTGTGGCGCCTCGCCCCTTACGGGGTGAGCGCGCCGCCGTTGATGTAGAGGGTCTGTCCCGTCATGTAGCCTGAGGCCGGTCCGAGCAAAAACAGGATCGGCCCCACCACGTCGGCGGGCAGGCCCAGCCGCCTTAGCGGAATCAGCTTCATGTAGCTCTCGCGATCCAGGTGGGAGTCGGTGCGCTCGCGCCCGGTTCCGCCCACCAGGAAATCAGTGTCGACTGCCGCAGGCGCCACTGCGTTGGCGCGGATTGCCGGCGCGTTTTCGACCGCCACGGCCTTGGTGAGCGCGATCAGCGCGGCCTTGGAGGCTGAATAGGGCCCGAAGCCTGGCATCACTCGTGTGGCAAGCCCGGAGGCCACATTAACCACCGCGCCACCCCCGCGTTTTTTGAGCCTGGGGACGGCCGCCCGATTGAGCAGATAGCTTGCCCCAAGGTTGCCGTCGAGCACGCGTTGCCACTCGGCGATGGGAAGCTGGTCGAGGGGGATGCGATCGGCGGCGAAGCCCACCAGATTCACGAAGCCATCGAAGCCTTCGGGCCACGACGCGTCGAGGGTGGCAAAAGCCGAGTCGACCTCGGCGGCGAGCGAGGCATCAAGCGTTATCACTGAGACGCCGGCCGGCGGTGGGTGGCGCTCGGCCGAGGTGGGCAGGTCGAAAATCGTCACCCCAATGCCAGCATCGATCAATGCGTTCACGAGTTCACGGCCGATGCCGCCACAGCCACCGGCAACGAGAACGCGCGAGCCTTTCTCTGGGGCAAGTTGAATGGGTGAGGGCATCGCAGTCAACCTTTCCGGGCAAGTCCAAGTCGCTCGATGGTGGACCGCTCGGCCTCGAAGGTTTCGCGCGCAAAGCGTGTGTAGTCGGCCGTGTTCATGTAGATCACGGTCTGGTCGTAACGATCGAAGCTTGCCCGCACAGCGGGGTCGTCCAGCGTTTTCCGGAAAGCGTCGTGAATCGTCTGCACCACCGCGGTATCCATGCCCTTCGGGCCGCAGACGCCAAACGGCGAATCGGACACGGTCTTATAGCCCAGTTCGTCGAGGGTGGGCACCTGGGGCCAGCGGCGGGTGCGTTGGCTGCCATAGGTGGCGAGCAGACGCAGCCGCCCGGATTCGACATGAGGGGCCCAGCCGGTCGCATCGCTCGCGGCCATCACATGACCGCCCAGCACCGCCTGCATGTTCTCGGCGTTGCCTTTGAATGGAACATGGTTCAGCTGGATGCCGGCGCGCTGCGCGAATTCCTCCACAGCCAGGTGCGGACTGGTGCCCGTGCCGGTTGAACCGTAGGTGAATTCACCAGGCCGCGCCTTGGCCCAGGCCACCAGATCGGCAATGCTTCGGATCGGGGACGTGGCTGGCACGACCATGCCGAAGGTGTAACCGGTGAGACAGGCGATCCACGTGAAGTCGGTAAGCGTGTTGAACGCCATTTTCTGCATGTGGGGCAGACGGAACACGCTTTGCGGCAGTTGCGCGAGCGTGTAGCCATCCGGACGCGCTGAGACCAGCTCGTTGGCCCCTAGCGTGCCACCAGCGCCAGGCTTGTTTTCGACCACCACCTGCTGACCCAGCGCCCGGCTCGCGCTTTCCGCCAGCGCGCGCATCACCGCGTCGGTGGAACCGCCCGCCGGCCATGGGCAGATGTAGCGTATGGGTCGGCTCGGGAACGCCTGCTGGGCCCGGGTGAGCGGGCTGGCGCCCGCCAGCCCTGCCGCGCCTGCCGCGGCCAGAACCTGTCGTCGCGTGGTCATGGATCGTCTCCTTATGTGGCCTGATGGATCAGGTCTTCTTCTGGTGTTTAACACGAGCGGGGGGTGTTGCGCCAGCGCCGCGAACGCTCGGCAGCGGTATGTATTGCGCGGCGATGGTCGAATGGCCTGATCGGGATTGTCGCAAGCGCCACGCTGGTTCGGCTAGTCTTGCGGTTGGTCAGGCTTATGCCTGCACGCCCATGAAGCTTTCGCGGGTGCGTTCCGCGACGGATAGATGGGTGCATCATTCCGGTCGCGCAGGGATTCTCATGTCAACCGTCAAGTCGTGTATTGCCCGTAAATCGGGTCAGATTTTGTCCCTGCCCTCCAGCGCCAGCGTGCTGGAAGCGCTCACCATGATGCGCGAGCACCGGATCCGTGCTGTGCTGATCATCGATAACGACCACCTGACCGGCATCGTGTCCCAGGGGGATTGTGCGATCCGTGTGCTGCTTCCTGGCAAAGACGCCGGCGCCACGCTGGTGTCCGAAATCATGACGCGTGACCCACTCACCGTCACACCCGAGCACACCATCGATCACTGCATGAAGATCATGATGACCCGCAGCATCCGCCACCTTCCGGTGACAGACGAGGGCCGAATTGCCGGCATGGTGTCAATTGGCGACGTGGTGAAAGACATCATGCAGCAGCAGGGTGAGCTGATCAAATACCTCGAGACCTACATCAAGGGTCATTCGGTCGAGTATTGATCAACCGAGCCCGCTTCGCACTGAACGGACCGCACGACCTTGCGGTGGACGAAGGAGCAGGACTAGACTCCCCCGTCCCCTCGCAAGGAGTCCCTCCAGATGGCCCGACGCTTTGTCGACCTGTCGGTACCGATTGAAAACGACGTACGCTCCGACCCGCCCGGGCTCGAGCCCAGCATCGAATACCGCACGCATAAGGAAACCGCACCGCTGGTGGCCCGGCGCTACGCCGAACTCAAGCCCGAGGAGCTGATTGATGGCGAGGGATATGCGATTGAGTTCCTCAAGGTCAACACGCACAACGGCACGCATGTGGATGCGCCCTGGCATTTCGCCTCCACCATGGACCGGGGTAAGCCTGCAGCCACCATCGATGTCATTCCGCTCGAGTGGTTCTTCGGGCGCGGGGTCAAGCTCGACTTCCGGCACTTTCCCGACGGCTATGTGGTACAGGCGGCCGATGTCGAGCGCGAGCTTGCGCGTATTGGCCATGAGCTGAAGCCCTTCGATATCGTGGTGGTCAACACCTCAGCCGGTAAGCGGTTCGGCGATCCCGATTATGTCGAGGCGGGCTGCGGAATGGGCCGCGAGGCAACGCTCTATCTCACCTCGCGCGGCGTGCGCGTTACCGGCACCGACTGCTGGTCCTGGGACGCTCACTTCAAGCACATGGCCAAGACCTACGACGAAACCCGAGACGTGCGGGTCATCTGGGAAGGTCACAAGGCGGGGCGTGAGATTGGCTACTGCCACATTGAAAAGATGCACAACCTCGAAGTGCTGCCCGCGCACGGATTCACACTCTCCTGTTTCCCGGTGAAGGTTCGTGGCGGATCGGCCGGCTTCACCCGGGCCGTTGCGATCTTCGAAGACTGAGTCGCAGCCATGAAGCTCGCCACCTTTGTTCGCGATGACGGCACGCGTGCGGTGGGCGTGGTCGATACGCGACTTGGCCAGATTCTCGACCTGGCCCGGTCCGCGGCCGCACTGGCGCTCGCCCGACCGGATTTTGAGTCGATGCTGGATCTGATCGATGGAGGCGATGCCGCACTGGATGCAGCGCGCGCGGTGGCAGCGCGCTGGCCGGCGGCCCATGCGCAGCCGCTTGCGGGCGTTCGGCTTCTCTCGCCGTTACCCGAGCCGCGCCAGATGCGCGATTGCCTGGTGTTCGAGGCGCATCTGCTAAACGCCATGAAAACCTGGGAAAAGCGCACCGGCAAGCCCTCAGCCCCGGTCTCGCCGGTTTGGTACCAGCGCCCCACCTGGTACAAGTGCAACCGAATGAGCGTGGTCGGTCATGAAACCGACGTACGCTGGCCGCCTTTCTCCGAACTGATGGACTATGAACTGGAACTCGCCTGCGTGATCGGACGGCGCGGCTGTGACATTGCCCGCGACCAGGCGATGTCACATATTTTCGGTTTCACCATCTTCAATGATTTTTCAGCGCGCGACGTTCAGATGGTGGAGCGGCCGCTCGGCATGGGGCCAATGAAGGGCAAAGATTTTGATACCGGCAATGTACTGGGGCCCTGGATCGTAACCACCGACGAGATCGGTGATCCTCATACCCTCGCCATGGAGGTGAGGGTGAACGGCGAGCGACGTGGCGGCGGAAATTCCTCGGGCATGCACCATGGCTTTCCCGACATTCTTGCCTTCATCTCGCAGTCGGAAACGCTCTACCCGGGCGAAGTCATTGCCTCGGGCACGGTCGGAACCGGATGCGGACTGGAGATCGATCGCTTTCTCGAACCCGGCGATGTGGTCGAACTCGAAATCGAGCGCATTGGTGTACTCAGGAATCGGATTGTTCGCGCCTGAGCGCGTTGGTCTCTGTCAATTCAAGGATTCCTCTCATGCCTTTGCCTGAACGCCCCGCCTCGATTGGTCGTCGCCCGGTGCATCTGCGCTCGATCACCATGCGTGGCTACCATCGTCAGGATGGGTTGTATGAGATTGAGGGCCGGGTGAGCGACAGCAAGGATCTGCCGTTTTCACCGCCCGCCGGGAATCGGCATGTGAAGGTGGGGGAGATGGTGCACGACATGTGGGTTCGGATTGCGGTAGATACCGACCTGGTGGTGCACGAAATCGAATCGGTGAGCGATTCCACCCCCTATCCGGTCTGCCGCGAGGGCGGTACGAATCTCGAGCGTCTGATCGGCACGCGGATAGCGGCCGGTTGGAGCAATGAGGTGAAGCGCAAGCTCGGCCGAAGCGCAGCCTGCACGCACATCATGGAACTGTTGATCCCAATGGGAACGGCGGCTTTCCAGACGCTTGCTGAGGTGCGGCTGGCGAAGCCGCCGCAACTTGATCCGTCGGGCAAGCCCCTGAAGGTGGAAAGCTGCAGCGCCTACGCCGCTGACCGGGGAGTGGTGGCCATGCACTTTCCGGCGTTCTATACCGGCAACCAGAGCACGGAGGCCCAGCGCGCCGACGCACACTTCGGCGCAAGCTCCGGTCGCGATCTCTGAGGGCGCGCGCTCAGCGCACCGGGATCATGATTTCGTTTCGCCGATTCCAGGGCAGGGTGAAGGGATCGTTGTAGCGCGCAATCTGCGCCTCGCCCGC
>JALREG010000368.1 GCA_023253905.1 Burkholderiaceae bacterium | reverse complement strand
GCCCGGGTCGACGTTGATGTAGGGGTCGAGTTTCAGCAGGGTGACGCGAACCCCGCGCGATTCAAGCAGCGCGGCAATGGACGCAGCGGCGATCCCCTTGCCAAGCGAGGAGACGACGCCGCCGGTGACGAAGACGAATTTGGTCATAAGGGCAGCCGGTCAACCCCGATTATATCGGCTTGGCGAATTCAGGCTGCAAAGTGACATGCTGAATGCTGAAATCGCTGGCCATCAACGAGCGGGCGTGCTCGAGAATCGCCCCCCAGTCAGCCTCAGGCGTCAACCGCAAATGCGCGGCAAGCGCCGGCTGGCCGCTACTGATATTCCAGACGTGCAGATCATGCACACCGGTCACGCCCGGGAGCGTGGCGAGCGCTGAAGACAGGCGTTCCAGATCGAGCCCGGCGGGTGCTGCGTTCATCAGGACGCGAGAGCTGTCACGCAACAGCCGCACTGTGGAGCCGAGTAGAAGTAAAGAAATCGCGAGGGTGAGCAGCGGATCCACGGCGGTCCAGCCCGTAGTCGCCGAGACCACGATTGCAGTGATGGCGATTGCCGACCCCGCCAGATCCCCCATGACGTGCAGCATCGCCCCGCGTACGTTCAGATCGTCGCTATCACGGTGCAGCGCCCACCACACCCCAACATTGACCAGCAGCCCGGCAATGGCGACCGGCAGTGCCAGACTCGCATCGAGGGTGTGAGGGGAGCGGAACCGGTCGATCGCCTCAAATACGATCCATCCGAGCAGCACCAGATAGGCGAGCGCATTCACGAATGCGGCGAGCGACTCGACACGCTCATAGCCGAAAGTGAGTCGGGCATTAGGGGGACGGCGCGCCATCCACTGCGCGCCCCAGGCGAGCGCCAGCGCCAGCGCGTCGGTCAGCATGTGCAGCCCGTCGGAGGCGAGCGCCAGAGAGCCACTGACCAGGCCGACCGCGATCTCGAGCAGGCTGAAGCTGAAAACAATCAGGCAGGCGATACCCAGCCCCCGGGAGGGCAATGACTTTCGCCCGTGACCGGGATGGCGGTCATCGTGGCCATGCGCATGATGGTCGGATGGGTCCCGGATGGGGGCGTGGTAATCGGGGCGGGACATATAATCCGGATCATGCACTGAATTAGCGGGGTTTCAATGAGCAAAGTCTTCCCAAGTGCCAGCGCCGCGCTGGCCGATGTTGTCAAAGACGGCCAGATGATCGCGGTGGGGGGATTTGGCTTATGCGGTATCCCAGAGGCCCTGATCGCGGCGCTGCGCGACTCGGGCGTACGCAATCTCACCTGCATCTCGAACAACGCGGGCGTTGACGGATTTGGCCTGGGACTGCTGCTCGCCACCCGCCAAATCCGCAAAATGATCGCCTCCTACGTGGGCGAGAACAAGGAATTTGAACGCCAGTATCTGGCGGGCGAGCTGGAGCTTGAATTTACGCCCCAGGGAACGCTCGCCGAGAAGCTGCGTGCGGGCGGTGCGGGCATCCCCGCGTTCTTCACCCCAACCGGCGTGGGCACCATCGTCGCCGAAGGCAAGGAAACCCGCGAATTCGACGGGAAGACCTACCTCATGGAACGCGCGCTGGTGCCTGATGTATCGCTGGTGAAGGCATGGATGGCCGACCGTTCCGGCAATCTTGTTTTCCGGCGCACGGCGCGCAACTTCAACCCCAACGTGGCGATGGCGGGTCGCATCACCATCGCCGAGGTTGAGCAGGTGGTGGCCAACGGCGAGATCGACCCCGACGCTGTCCATCTGCCTGGCATCTACATTGACCGAATTGTGCTCAACCAATCGCCCGAAAAACGGATCGAGCAGCGCACCGTGCGCGCCGAGCGCTGAAGGAGAACTGATCATGCCCTGGACCCGAGACCAGATGGCCGCGCGCGCCGCGCGCGAACTGCGCAACGGCTTCTATGTGAATCTTGGCATCGGACTGCCGACGCTGGTCGCCAATCACGTGCCGCGCGATATGGATGTATGGCTGCAGTCCGAAAATGGTCTGCTCGGTATCGGACCGTTCCCGACCGAAGACGAGGTGGACGCCGACATGATCAATGCCGGAAAACAAACCGTCACCACACTACCTGGCTCGTCGATTTTTTCATCGGCCGATTCATTTTCCATGATTCGCGGCGGCAAGATTGACATCGCCATTCTGGGCGCTATGCAGGTGAGCGAACACGGCGATCTCGCCAACTGGATGATTCCCGGCAAGATGGTCAAAGGCATGGGTGGCGCCATGGATCTCGTTGCGGGCGTTGGACGGGTCATCGTGCTGATGGAACACACGGCGCGCAAAAAAGACGGCACTGAAGAACTGAAGATTCTCGAGAAGTGTTCGCTTCCGCTTACCGGTGTTGGCGTGGTTGATCGGGTGATCACTGATCTTGGCGTCCTGGATATCACCCCTCAGGGCCTTCGCGTAGCCGAACTGGCGCCGGGCGTCACTCGCGACGAAATTGTCACCCGCACTGGCTGCCGGCTTGATACCGGCGCGCTGTCCTGAGGCTCACCCGAACCGCCCAGTACCGCTGAACAACGCCCCCTCGCATCCTGCCGCATGGGCGGCCCTGACGGAGCAGCGCGATGATCCCGCACCCCGAACGCATCGCGCTCCATAACGAGATTCACGCGCGGCCCAGGCCACGTGTGACATCGCCCTGCCTGGTTTCGCACCTGGCACTGCTGCGCCCGGCGGGCGCGGCTGCCGGCCCGGCTGCGCTGCGCGAACTCTGCCTCCAGTATGGTATTGCGCCGCCAGGCGAGGGCCAGAGCCATTTTTTCGGCGACTTCGCCCGCTTCCGGCTCAAGTGGGAGCGGCACGGCGAGTTTGACGACTACACCGTCTACCGGAACCTCATGCGGGCCGACGATCCCTTCGGCGAGCCCGCGATCGACGCACTGCCCGCTGGCTGGCTTGCCGGTGTCGAGGGGCAGCTGGTCGCGGCGGTGCATGTGGCGCTGGCGCCCGATGGTCCGCAGTGGGCCCATCGCGATCGGATTGCAGCGGCGCTCGGCGCGTCCGACTTGATCGGGGCAGACCTCACCGATGGCGCAGCTGTGCTTTACACCGACCTGCACCTTGACCCGAACGGCTACACCCGCTTCATGCTGATTAACCGGTCGATGAATGCCTCGCTGGCGGGCCGGCACTTGCAGCGGCTGCTCGAGCTAGAGGTCTACCGCATGATGGCCATGCTGGGCTTCCCGGTGGCGCGTGGCGCGGCCGCCGAGCTGAATGAACTCGAGCGCGGGCTCGGCATGCTGGTCAGTCGACTCGAATCGGCGCCTGCAGAAGAAGAACCCGAAATGCTCAACGAGGTCACCCGCCTGGCCGCGCTGGCTGAGCGAATCGCCTCCGAAACCGGCTTTCGCACCGGCGCCTCGCGCGCCTACCACGCGCTTGTCCGTCAGCGGTTGGCAGACCTCCGCGAGCAGCGCGTCTCGGGCCTGGAAACCGTCACTGAATTTCTCGAGCGCCGCTTCACTCCGGCCATGGCCTTCTGCGAAAGCGTTGACCGCAGGCTCGCCGCGGCGGCCGAACGTATCGATCGCGCGAGCAACCTGCTGCGTACCCGGGTGGAAATCGAACGCGAGGCGCAGAACCAGTTGCTCCTCGGCGCGATGAACCGCCGCGCCAAGCTTCAGCTTCGGCTGCAGCAGACCGTCGAAGGCCTGTCCGTGGTCGCCATCAGCTATTACGCGATCGCCGTGTTGGGCTATATGTTCAAGGGCATGGAAACGCTGGGGGTTAACATCAACCCCGAACTGGCAAGCGGCATTGCGGTGTTGCCCGTGGTGGTATTTGTGGCGCTCGCGGTCAGACGGCTGCGCCGCTCAGCGAGCAGCGAGCGCGATCCGCTCTGAGACGCCTCAGAGCGAGAACCCGTCATCTACATTGATCACCGAACCGTTCACAAAACCTGAACGTTCCGAGGCGAGCAACAGCACGATGCCATCCAGGTCCTCGGGTTGACCCAGGCGCTTGCGCGGAGTCATGGCAATCAGTTTCTTACCGCCCTCTGTCTCCCAGTGGTGTTCATTCAACTCGGTACTGATATAGCCCGGACAGATCGCATTCACATTGATGCCGTAGCGGCCCCATTCGATTGCCATGGCGCGTGTCATCTGGGTGACGGCCGCCTTGCTGATGCAATAGATGCCGATCATGGGCAGCACCTTGAGCGCCGCCAGTGAAGCTACGTTGATGATGCGCGCTGGCCGACCGGGCTGCGTGCGAGCGCGCTCAATCATCCGTTTACCCACTTCCTGCGCCACGAAAAACGCCCCGCGGGTGTTGGTGTTGAGCACGAAATCGTAGTCCTCGGGCGTGACGTCAACGATCCGCTGGGTCGTGCTCACGCCCGAGTTATTGATCAGGATGTCGATCGGGCCGGCTTCCTCCTCGGCCTGCGCAACCGCAGCCCGAATCGATCCGACGTCGGTGACATCGAGCGCCACCGCCGTGGCCTGACCACCTGCAGCAACGATTTCGTCGCGCAAAGCCTGCAGCCGTTCTATCCGGCGGGCGGCAAGCACCACATGCGCGCCGTTGTCGGCCAGCATCCGTGCAAAGCGTGTGCCGAGCCCGCTGGAGGCGCCGGTGACCAGTGCAATTCGGCCACCCAGGTCGAACGTCGTTGCCATTGAAAATCTCCGATCGATTTGCTGCCGAAACATGGCGAGCGGCGATGGTAATCGATTCCCGGTTTGCGCCCTGGTCGGCCTTTCCGCGACAATCCGGGTTTGGCTGGCAGCCGCCGATCAGAGCGGTTCTCCCCGGCTTCGGAGGTCTCATGCAAGTCGAACGCGACGCGATGGAATACGACGTGGTGATCGTCGGTGGCGGGCCAGCTGGCCTGTCGGCCGCGATCCGCTTGAAGCAGCTCGCCGCTGAGGCGGGGCGCGAACTGGGCGTGTGCGTACTGGAAAAAGGGTCCGAGGTTGGCGCCCATATTCTCTCCGGCGCGGTCATGGACCCCATCGCCATCAACGAGCTGTTTCCCGGCTGGAAAGAAATGGGGGCGCCGCTCAATACATCGGTCACCGAAGACAGATTCCTGTTTCTGTCTGAAACCGGATCCACGCGGGTGCCCAACTGGATGCTGCCCGAGTGTTTCCAGAATCACGGCAACTATGTGGTCAGTCTTGGGAACGTGGTGCGGTGGCTTGGCCAGCAGGCCGAGGCGCTGGGCGTCGAAATTTACCCGGGCTTTGCTGCAGCGGAAATCCTGTTCAACGAAGACGGTTCTGTTCGCGGGGTCGCCACCGGCAACATGGGCGTTGGTCGCGACGGCGAGCCCACCGATGCATTCCAGCCAGGCATGGAATTGCACGCCAGGTACACGTTCTTTGCAGAAGGTGCGCGCGGTCATCTGGGCAAACAGCTGATGACCCGTTTCAAGCTCGATGAAGGGCGCGACCCACAAAGCTATGGCATTGGCCTGAAAGAACTCTGGGAGATCGAGCCCTCAAAATTCAGTGCCGGTCTGGTGATGCACACCGCTGGCTGGCCGCTCTCCTCCGACACGTACGGCGGATCATTCCTCTATCACTTCGAGGACAACAAGGTGGCGGTCGGCTTCGTGGTCGGCCTTAATTATTCGAATCCGTGGCTGTCGCCGTTCGAGGAATTTCAGCGCTACAAAACCCACCCTGCCATCCGTTCGTTTCTCGAGGGGGGGCGTCGGGTTGCTTACGGTGCGCGAGCCATCACGGCGGGCGGGTTCAACGCGCTGCCGCGATTCGTTTTCCCTGGCGGCTGCCTGGTGGGTTGCGACGCAGGCTTTCTCAACGCATCGCGCATCAAGGGCAGTCATGCCGCCATCAAGACCGGCATGTTGGCGGCCGAGGCGGCCTTCGAAGCCCTGGGAGCAGGGCGCTCTCACGACGAGCTGCGCGGCTACGCCGATGCCTTCAGCGAATCATGGCTGCATGACGAACTGTATCGGGCGCGTAATTTCAAGCCTGCCATGAGCAAGGGGCTGTGGCTGGGCACGGCACTGGTCGGCATCGATCAGGTGCTGTTTCGCGGCCGCGCGCCCTTCACGCTGCACAGCCGGCAACCCGATCATGCCTACCTGAAGCCGGCGGATCAATGCGAACCCATCAGCTATCCCAAGCCCGATGGCAAGCTGAGCTTTGACAGGCTGTCCTCGGTGTTCATTGCCAGCACCAACCACGAGGAAAACCAGCCCAGCCACCTCACGCTGAAAGACGCGTCGGTCCCTGTTGCGTTAAACCTTGCGCGCTTTGCCGGGCCTGAGGCACGGTACTGTCCGGCAGGGGTATATGAATATGTGAAAGATGAGCACAACGCGGATCGGCTGCAGATCAACGCGCAAAACTGCGTTCACTGCAAGACATGTGACATCAAGGATCCGACCCAGAACATCGTATGGGTCACGCCCGAGGGTGGGGGCGGTCCGAACTATACGAACATGTAAGCGAGCGAGAGCCGAGGCTCGGCAGGTATTCCTGCTTTGCCCCAGCCCAGCCGCAGTCCGAAGGGCACTGCGGTCATGACGCGGCGAGGCTAAATAGCCTCGCCAGCGCGGTGGGAAATCGGATCAGCCGCCGAACTGACCAGCGCGACGATCACCGCCGCCGCCGCCGCCGTAACCGCCACCACCGCCACCGTAGCCGCCACCGCCGCCACCGCCACGGCCGTAACCACCGCCGCCACCACCGCCGCCGCCGCCGCCGCGACCATAACCGCCACCACCACCGCCTCCACCGAAGCCACCACGGCGTGGACCACCA
>JALREG010000326.1 GCA_023253905.1 Burkholderiaceae bacterium | reverse complement strand
TGATTCAGGCGCTCTGACGGGTGGGGCTAGCCTGCGCGTACCGAGCCCCGACCTCCCACGCGCGCCCAGCTCCCTCAACTGCGCGTCTTACAGATGCTTTGAGAAAAAACCGACCGAGTGCGCAAGCGCCTCGTTTGCCTCGGCTTCCCGCCAGGTGCGCCCACCATGTCTCGCAAAGGCGTGGTCAGCCTCTGGGTATTTGTGAATCGTCACCAGCGGATTCGGTGACAGGCGGCGCTCAAGAAGCTCATTGACCTCAGCCTGTACCCAGCGGTCTTTCATGGCCATATGCAACATGAAGGGACGATGGAGCGTGGGTGCTTCGCGGATGTTGTGCTCGATGTAGGTCCCGTAATAGGCGACCGCGCAGTCGATATCGGTGCGGCAGCACATGAGATAGCAGAGCTTTCCGCCCAGACAGTAGCCGACGCTTCCGACCTTGCCATTGCCCCCCTGAATCTTGCGCAGATACGCCATGGTGTCCTCCATGTCGCGCACGCCAAGGTCGTAGTCAAAGTCGTAGTAGAGGTCGAAGGCCTTGCTCACATCGTCCGGGTTACGGTCGTAAAGCTCGACCCCCGGTTCCTGCCGCCAGAACAGATCGGGCACCAGACAGATGAAGCCAGCCTCAGCGAATTCCTGCGCATGCCGGCGCATGGTGTCGTTGACCCCCCAGATTTCCATGATGGCGATGATGGCGCCAGCCGGCGTCTTGTCAGGCCAGGCGATGTGCGCGCCCATCACGCCATCACGCATCGGGATCTTGACGTTCTCAGTTCTCATTGTGCAGGGACTCCTTGCCTTGAATCGAATGACGTTTGCCTGGCCTCAGTAGGCGAGCCAGGTGGAAAGCGGTGGAAAAAAGATCAGCAGCCACAGTACGGCGAACATCGTGGCAACGAAGGGGAACGATCCTGCGAAAATCGTCTCCAGACGGATGCGGTCCGTCCCGATGGCGCTTTGCACGGCAAAGACAGAAAGGCCAAAGGGCGGCGTGAGCAGACCGATCTCAACCGCCACGATTGACACGATTCCGAAATGCACCAGATCAATACCAAAGCTTTTTGCGATCGGCACGGCAATGGGCGTGACGATCAGCAGGATCGATACGGAATCGAGAAACATGCCCAGGATGAGCAGGCAAATCACGTAGGCCAGAAAGAAGCCATAGGGGCCCGCGCCGAGCTCTGAGATCCAGGAGGCCATCATCCCCGGCACCCCAGCCATGGTGAGCATCCGCGAATAAAGGCTCGCAGCCATCAGCAGGAACAGGATCCCTACGGATACATGCCCGCTTTCCACCAGCACTCCCCACAGACTCTTGCGATCGAGGCTACGTCGCCAGCCGGCGATCGCGAGCGCGCCCAGCGCGCCCGCCGCGCCAGCCTCGGTGGGCGTAAACACCCCCCCGTAAATTCCGCCCAACACCAGCACGATCAGAAGCGTGATCGGAAGAAGCTTGGTCACAACCGAGCGTGCATTTTCCGAGGGCTGCTCCACCGCCGACTGGGTGGCCTGCTCATAGACAAACCCGGGTCTGAAGCGTGCGAGCATCACGATGATGATGATGAACGCAATCGACATCACGATTCCGGGAACGACGCCAGCCAGAAACATGCGTCCGATCGACACCTCGGCGAGTACACCGTAAACGATCATCAGGATGCTGGGCGGAATCAGCATGCCCAGAATCGAACTTCCCGCGACAACACCCACCGCAAAGCGCATGCTGTAGCCAAAGCGCAGCATCGGCGGCACCGCCACCTGGCTGAACAGGCTGGCCGAGGCCACCGACACCCCGGTGACCGCAGCGAACAGCGCGTTAGCAGCGACCGTGGCTACCCCTAAGCCCCCCTGCACCCTCTGAAGCAGCCACTGCGCGACCGAAAATGTGTCACGCCCCACGCCCGACAGACTGACCAGTGTTCCCATCAGCACGAAGAGCGGGATGACCGAAAACACATACTCGGCGATGCTTGTGAGCGCCCCGCTTCCCACCAGCCGGATCGCAATTTCCAGGTCACCGCGCAAGGCCCAGGTGCCGCAGAGCGCAAGCAGGATCAGCGTGACGCCGATCGGGGCTCCCAGCATCACCAGCCCGATCAGCAGGCCCACCAGCAGGAGTCCGATACCGAAATCCATCAGAACTCTCCGTGCCTCGGGCCGCTGGACGCGGGCGGCCCGCTAACGACCTGCGCGGCGAATGCTGCGAGGCAACCGAAGCTGCCTGACAGCACCAGCAGCCAGATTGGCCACTTCGGGAATGTGAAGACTCCCTGCGCACCGAACTGGTCATTGGTGCGCCAGGCATGCCCCAGACCCGATACGGCCGCCCAGACGATAGCGAGAAAGACGAGCGCACCCAGCAATGCGAAGGCACGCTCGATCGTTTGGGCTGCGCCGGGCGAACGCTCACGGATGCGCTGCAGCACCAGATCGGCGCGCGCAAGCCGTCCATCGCGAACCGCAGCAGGCAGTTGGAGGAAGGTGATGGCAATGACCGAGAACCCGGCGATCTCGGCGACCCCGCTGATCGGTGAGTTGAAGGCGAAGCGGCTCACGATATCTGCGCCGACCAGCAGCATCAGCGCAAATATCCAGGCAATGCCGATCGCGCTCAGCGCGCGCAGCGACCGGTCAAACACGATGTCGGCTCAATTGGTTCAGAGCTTGTCCCAGGCGCGGGCGGGTTTTTCGCCGGCGGCTCGAAGCGCATCCATCCAGGCCTTCAGCACATCCTGTGCCGGGACCTTGGGATTAGCTTTGATCCAGTTCGCGGCAACGTTTGGCATGGTATCGATCCACTTCTGGCGCTCGTCTGCCGACAGCGACGAGACCTTCATGCCGGCCTTCGTCATCTGCTCGAGCGAGGCGTCTGAGCGTTCGGTTGACACACGCCCTACTGCTGCCGCATAGAGCTTGCCGCATTCGCGCATCACGGTCTGGACTTCCGGTGGCAGCTTGCCGAACGCCGAGCGATTCGCGGCGAGCCCGCCAACATACTGTGCGCCGATGCCCACGCGAGTGAAATAGGGTGCGACCTCGTAGACCCGGGTGCCCAGAATCGCAGTGGAGAAGGACACCGCCCCGTCGGTCACGCCCGACTTGATGTCGGTATAGAACGCGGGGATTGGCGAATTGACCGCCACGGCTCCCGTGCCTTGCAGAAAGGTGGCCACTGCACCAGGCGTTGAAAACTTCCGGCCTTTCAGCGAGGCAAGCGAGGTCACAGGCTGTGTGGTCCAGAGATGGTAGGTTTCGACGCCACTTCCACCCAGATAGACGAGATTATTGGTCTCCCAGGTTTGGCGAAGCGCAGGCACCTTGTCGTGCAGCGCATCCATGATCGAGATCACGAGCGGCAGGTTGTCGGTGGCAAACGGTGAGAAATAGGTGACGTTGTGCAAGGGCATGGCGGTCGGCTCAAAAATGGAGCCCACCCAGCCGATGTCGACGATGTTGTCGCGCACGGCACTCAGCGTTTCCTGGAATTTGTATAGGGTGCCGCCATAGGCTTCACGCCACTCGATCTTGTAGCGCGTGCCCGCAAGCCGTTTATCCACCTCGGCCTGGAACACCTCTTTCATCATTCCGATAAAGATATTGTTAAGGGGATGGCTTGCCCCAATCGCCACCCGGATGGTCTGTTGACCCTGGGCGATGGCGGGCGCGGCGATTGCGGCGCTTGCCGCTCCAAGCAGTTTCAGTGAACTGCGACGGGATTTGTTGTGCATGGCTCCTCCTGTTAGTGCTTTGAGTGAATGATTCGCCAGATCCGCTCCGGCAGTAAAGGCATATCCAGGTGTTCGGTTCCGAATTCGCTTAAAGCGTCCATGACTGCTGAGACCGCAGCGGGCGGCGCACCCAGCGCCCCGCCTTCCCCCGCTCCCTTTGCGCCCAGGATTCCCGTAGTGGAGGGCGCCTTCTGGTCGAGGAGCGTGTCCATGGCCGGCAGTAGCGTCGCCCTTGGAAGCGCATAGTCCATGAGTGAACCCGTCAGAAGCTGTGCCGAGTCGGGGTCATGCACCACGTGCTCGAGCAGTGCCTGACCGAGCCCCTGCACCACAGCGCCCCAGGTCTGACCCTCGACGATGACCGGATGGATCACCGTCCCGACATCATCGACCGCGGTGTAGCGCTCGACGCTCACCTCGCCGGTGGCCGGGTCGATTTCCACCTCGCAGATATGGCAGCCGTTCGGGAAACAGAAGGGCGAGGTGGCGGTGTCCGCCACGCTGCACCCAGGCTTGCCCAAGCTTTCCGCGATCGAAAAAATCTGATTGAGTGCGGGTGGGCGGGTGAGCCCCAGTTGCTCGAGGAGTACGCGTGTGGCCTGCACAATGGCTGCGCCACCGATGTAGAGCGAGCGCGAGCCGTAGCTACCAACGCCCGATGAGACCCGGTCGGTATCGCCCTGAATGATGCGTACCCGTTCCGGTGACACGCCCAGATTGGCCGCCACCAGTTGCGTGTAAGCGGTTTCAAGGCCCTGGCCCATTGCCTGCGTGCCCGACCGCACGGTGACCGTTGTGGCCTCGAGTGACAGGGTGGCGGTTTCGCTCGGCGTGATGCCGCTTGTGGAATCGATGTGATAGGCGATTCCGCGGCCTCGCAGCCGTCCGCGTGCTTGCGCGGCAGTGCGCCGCCCTTCGAACCCATGCCAGTCTGCGCGTGTCATCGCCTGAGCCAGCACCGCGGGGAAACGTCCGCTGTCGTAGGTCTGGCCAACCACGTTGGTGTAGGGGATCTGATCCGGACGGATGAGGTTCCGTCGCCGCAGTTCCGCAGGGTCGATCGCCATCCTTCGCGCCGCCACATCAATCAGCCGTTCGAGTCGGTATACGGTTTCCGGACGGCCCGCGCCCCGGTAGGGCCCGGTGGGCGGTGTATTCGACAGCACCGCGCGGATCTCCGCGTGAATGAAGGGGATGTGATAGGCGCCGTTTGCGACACGATTGCCCGTTCGCGTGGCGATGGCAGCGCCAAAGAAGCTGATGTAAGCGCCCATGTCTGCCCAGTCGCGGACCTTGAGGGCAAGGAACCGCCCCGCTGCGTCGAGCGCGAGTTCGCACTCGCTCAGATGGTCCCGGCCGTGCATGTCTGAGAGAAAGCTTTCGCTGCGATCGGCCACCCAGCGCACCGGGCATCGCAACTCCCGCGCGGCATAGAGGACGAGCACATCCTCGGGGTAAATGGATACCTTGCTGCCAAAGCCTCCGCCAATATCACCTACCTGCACCCGAATCGCAGACTCGGGCACGCCAAGCACGGGCGCAAGCAGCTGGCGCGTGAGGTGCGGGGTCTGGCTGGCTGCGTGTAGCGTGAACCGTTGCTGATCGGCGTGCCAGACACCCACCGCGCCGCGTGGCTCCATGGCGGTGGGTGCAACGCGTTGATTGACGATACGCAGTCGTACAACGTGGGCGGCGGAGTGCATCGCCTCTGCGACGGCTTGGGCGTCGCCATATTCATAGCGTCCGACGATGTTGCCGGGCGCCCCCGGCCAGAGCTGCGGCGCGTTGGGCTCCAGCGTCTGGGGAAGGCCGGATGCCGCGGGTAGCGGCTCGGCCTTGACCTCGATACGCTCGGCAGCATCAAGCGCTGCATAGCGGCTGGTGGCCACCACCAGTGCGATCGGCTCGCCCACGTGGCGAAGCTCGTCGCGAGCGAGCGCATGGCGCGGCGGAGCGGACATCTCGCCCCCGCTCTCGGAAGGGACTGCCGCATGAAAACCGATGGGCGAGATGCCCGATGCCAGCAGATCGTCCGAGGTGAATACGCCCAGTACGCCAGGCATCTTTCGTGCAGCGACGGTGTCAAGGTTGTGAAGACGCGCCCGCGCATGCATTGAACGGAGGACGACCGCATGGGCCATCCCGGGCAGATCCAGCGAGCCAACAAAGCGCCCTTGGCCCCTCAGGAGATGATCATCTTCAACGCGTGGCAGCGATTCGCCAGCGCCAGGAATGGCCGTGTTGGCTTGCGTACCCAATGCACTCGCCACTTCGCGGTTCGCGTTGTGCGATCAAGCAGCCGGTGGCCGGATCACCTTGTCGGGCGATTCGCCATAGGGCGGTGCGTAGATCACGAGAAGCTTGACCGGCGTATCGCTGGTGACGGTGAAGACATGCATCACGTCTGCCGGAAAAAAGCAGGTGTCACCCGCCCGCATTTCGAAGGATTCGTCGCCTACCTGCGCCGTTGCCGTTCCCTCGAGCAGGTAGCAGATTTGTTCAATGCCAGGGTGTGCATGGGGGAGGGCACCCTGACCTTTTTCAATCACGCCCAACAGCATTTCCACCTGCTTGGCGCCCACCGTTTCAGGTCCGATCAGACGGCGGTTGGTGGTACCAGTATGGTTGGCGGGGTGATAACCCGGCACGTCAGCGGTGCGAATCAGATAGCGCGACATGGGGGGCTCCTGTGGAGGGTTGCGGGCGTTTCGCCGATGGTAAGCGTTTGTGTACAACGATCAAGCGGAAAGTCCGTTCCTGAGGCGCAGGCGGTCCAAAAGACTGTTTGAGGACAGGCGGCGGGTTGCTGATGAGCGTTTAGCGGTTTCCCATGCGCAAAATCGGCTTGATCACCGCGCCTCCATGTGCTTCGTGAATGGCCTCGTTGATATGCTCGAAGGGGAAATGTGTGACCAGCCGCTCGAGCGGCAGGCGGCCGCGCGCGTAGTGCTCGACCAGCTCGGGGATGAATTCGTCGGGAATGCTGTCGCCCTCGGCAATGCCGCGAATCGATCGACCACCCACCATCAATTGCCGGGTGACGATGCCAACTTCGGGTTCGCGAGTTGCGGCGATCACGCCGCAGGTTCCGAGCGGGGCAAGTGACTCGACTGCGGTTTTGACCGAGCGCGCAAGCCCCGAGGTGTCGATTGCAAACTTCACGCCGTGGCCTGTGATCTCGCGCAGTCGGGCGGCCACGTCTTCGTACGATGCATCGATCGTGTGAGTGGCACCCAGATCACGCGCTGCGGCCAGTCGTGCAGGATGAACATCAATCGCAATGATCGGATCTGCGCCCACAATCCGTGCGGCCATGATGGCACTCAATCCCACAGAGCCTGTACCAAACACCGCAAGCGACTGGCCATCGCCCACCTTGAGCGATCGCATGACAGCGCCGGCCCCTGTCTGGATGCCGCAGCCCAAGGGCGCGAGCAGATCGAGCGGCGCGCCGGCCGCAACCTTGACCACATTGCGGCTGCGACAGAGCGCATGGGTTGCAAACGACGATTGCCCGAAAAAATTGCCGAAGACGGGCGCGCCGTTCGCATCGGTATAGGGGATGCTGCCCGATGGTTTCTTGCCTGAAAAATTACGTGCGAGCAGGTGTTGACAGTAGGACGGCGCTCGCGCGCTGCAGGACGGGCAACTGCCGCAGGAGTCGAAGGTGAGCAGAACGGCATCGCCAGGCTTCACCTTGGTGATCGCGCTTCCCACGGCCTCCACGATTCCGGCGCCTTCGTGACCCAGTACGATCGGCTTGGGTACCATGCCTTCGACTTCGATCGCCCGCAGGTCGGTGTGACAGACACCGCTTGCGACCAGTTTCACCAGGATTTCGTCGTGAGCTGGATCAGCCAGATTGAGCGATTCGAATCCGAGCGGCTCGGACCGGCCGCGTGCAACGGCAGCAAGAATTTTCATGGCGGATTTTCCTCGGCTGGCAACGCACACTGCGGGTTTGTCGGCGGAAGGCCGCCCGCGCGGTCGCTAGAATGCCATCACATATGCCTGCGATCACCCTTGGTGCGCAAATTCCGGGAGACCAGACCGTGCAGCCAGTCAGGATAGCGGTAGCGGGCGCGGGCCAGATTGGCCGTCGCCACATTGAAATGATTGCGCGCATGCCTGGCGCCGCCCGGCTGGTGGCGCTCGCCGACCCATCGCCCGCGTCCATGGAGCAGGCCGGGCAGCTGGGCGTGCCGCACTTTACTGATCTCGCTGATCTGCTCGAAGCGGACCGCCCCGATGGCGTGGTGATCAGTTCGCCCAACGCCCTGCACGTGCCCCATGCGCTGGCCTGTGTCGAGGCGGGTGTTCCATCGATGGTAGAAAAACCGCTTGCCGATAGCGTGGAGGCTGGGGCGCGCTTGTGCGAAGCGGCCAGCAAGGCCGGCATTCCGATTCTCGTGGGTCATCACCGGCTCCACAGTTCGATCATGACGCGCGCGGCAGAGGTGGTTCGTAGCGGTGTGCTCGGGCGAATTGTGGCCGCGACCACGACCATCCTGTTCTACAAGCCCGATAACGAGGGCTACTACGATGGTCCTTACCGATGGCGGCGCGAGCCCGGAGGCGGCCCGATTTTGATGAACCTCATCCATGAGGTCGGAAGCCTGCGGGCGTTATGTGGGGAGATCGCGGCGGTTCAGGCCTTTACCTCGAACGCGACCCGGGGGTTCGCGGTGGAGGACAGCGCGGCGATTGCGCTCCGTTTTGAAAGCGGTGCGCTCGGCACCGTGATGATTTCTGACACGGCTGCGTCTGATCGCAGCTGGGAACACACCTCGGGCGAAGACCCTCGGTTCAATCCGGGTCATACGAGCCGCGACGATAGCTGTCTCATTTCAGGCACGATGGGGTCGCTGTCGATCCCCACCATGCGTGTCCAGCGCTACCTTGATGAACCGGGCCGCTCCTGGCACAAGCCGCTCGCAATGTCCATCATCGAACTCGAGCAGGTGGACCCGCTCGAGCAGCAGATGGCGCATTTTGTCGAGGTGATTCGCGGTCGTGCAGAGCCGCGCGTGAGCGCGCGAGACGGCTTACAGAATCTGAGGGTGGTACAAGCCGTGGCGCAGGCGGCGCGAAGCGGGCGGGTGGTGGAGATCCACCCGGCGCAGCGCTGATCCTCGAAGGCCATGTAGCTGCTACGATCCGACTCGCTTCTTAGCCCGATCGGCTTCGCCAAATTTTCAAGTGAGCACCATGCGAATTGTCATTGTGGACGACTACGCCGACAGCGTGCGGCACCTGCGGGCATTTAACGCTGTGGCGGGGCACGATATTGTCGTGTACCAGGCGTCTGCCGTCTCGACCGACCAGTGGGCTGAGCGTCTGGCGGGTGCCGATGCGCTGGTCCTGATCCGTGAGCGCTCTACCGTGGACGGAACGGTATTGGACCTTGCGCCGAAACTCCGGATCATTAGCTGCGCCGGCGCGCTTCCGGGCACCCTTGATGTCGCCGCCTGCAGTGCACGCGGCATCGCCGTTGCTGCAAGTCGTGGTGCGGGTCATGCCACGGCGGAGTTGTGCTGGGCGATGATTCTTGCCGCGGAGCGCAAGCTCACGATTCAGATCGAATCGCTTCGAAGCGGCCGCTGGCAGGCACCGATAGGCCGACAACTGCACGGGCGAACCCTGGGGCTGTGGGGATTCGGCAAGATTGCCCAGCAGGTGGCCAGTTACGGACGTGCGTTCGGTATGAGGGTTCTCATCTGGGGCCGCGACAGCAGTCTGCAGCGCGCCCGACAGGCGGGCTTTGAATGCGCTTCGTCGGTTGGGCGGTTTCTAGCTGACTGCGATGTGGTGAGCGTGCATCTGAAGCTTACGCCCGAGACTGAGCATCTGATCCGGGCCAGTGATCTGATGCAGATGAAGCGCGACGCCCTGTTTGTGAATACGGCACGAGCTGGACTGCTCGCTCCCGGCGCGCTGGAGCAAGCGCTCGACGCCGGACGCCCAGGTTTTGCTGCGATCGATGTGTTTGATAACGAGCCCCTCACTGACCCGAATGATTCACTGCTTCGTCGGGCTAACGTGCTGGCGACTCCGCACATCGGGTTTGTCGAGCAAGATAACTACGAGGCGTTTTTTTCCGGAGCCTTTGAAAATATCCTGAGATTCGCGTCAGGTGACACCGCACACCTTATCAACGCATCGGCGTTGGCTAAGCGCGGGTAATTCTCCTTGGAGCTCGCGGCTAAAGTGCGGTGCTTTCCGGGTTGATTGCCTGTGCCCGTGCGCGCTCTTCTTGCGCGATCATCGCCAACACCATGCTCCGCGCCCGCCCGGGCGCCTGATCAGCTTTCGTATAGACCGTCCGCGTATCAAGCGATACCCGATCCAGAATGCGCTGCTGCGCCTCGA
>JALREG010000031.1 GCA_023253905.1 Burkholderiaceae bacterium | reverse complement strand
CGCCCGTCGCGGCACCATCATCACCACCGATCATCCGTTGGTAGGCCAACGCACCCAGCTCGGACTTCCATGGCGCTCGGATAGCGGTCCTTTTCAATACCAGCGTGCCCCGCGCTTGGGTGAACACACACGAGAGGTACTGAGCACGCTACTTGGCATCGAGGAGGCCGAGTTCAGTCGGCTTGAAAAATCTGGCGTACTCGCCTGAAAGGACCCCAGTCATGGACTTTGAATTTACCGATGACCAACGCCGCTTCAGAGCCGAGGTGCGGGAGTTTTTGCGCCGTGAGCTCACCCCCGAGGTCTGGGCTGAGCATCGCGATACGGACGAGCAAGGCATGTGGAGTGTGCCGTTCACCAAGGCGTTCCGCCGCAAGCTCGGCGCAGCCGGCTACATCGGTATGGGTTGGCCCACCGAATATGGCGGCGGCGGACGCAGCCGTATTTACCAGGCGATTTTCTGGGATGAAATGGAATACGCCCGGGCGCCTGGGCTCGACCGCTCGATCACCTATGTGCCCAACACGCTGCTTGCCTTCGGCTCAGCCGAGCAAAAACAGGCGCTACTGCCAAAAGTTGTGCGGGGCGAACTTGCCTGGTTTGTTGGCTATAGCGAACCTGAAGCGGGCTCGGACCTCGCTAACGTAAGCACCCGAGCGGTCGACGACGGCGACGCGTTCATCGTCACCGGCCAGAAAGCATTTTCCAGCGATGCGCACATGGCTGACTATAGTCTGGTCCTCGCGCGCACCGATCCTGATTCGTCCAGGCATCGCGGGCTCACGCTGATGATCGTCGACATGAACGCACCAGGCGTGAACATCACCCGTCACCCTACGCTTGCCGGTTGGACACATCATGCGGTCTATTTCGATGGGGTACGGGTACCCAAGAGCATGGTGCTGGGCGACATCAATGAGGGTTGGAAAGTCGTCATGGGCGCGATCGATTTCGAGCGGGCGGCGCTGGCGAGCCATGGCCTCGTCGCCTTTCAACTGGATCGCCTGCTCGATTGGGCGCAGCACGGTAGCGGCCAGGGTCCGGTCCCCATTGATGAACCCACCGTGCAGGACGAACTCGTGAGGCTCGCGATCGAATCCGAGGGGGCGCGACTGACCACTTACTGGCTCGCATCCCTCCACGCCAAAGGGCTGATGCCCCAGCATGAAACCTCGCTTGCCGTGCTGGTCAAGCGCGAGACTGCCCGCCATCTAGATGCCTCGGGGCTCGAAATGCTGGGGGCATTCGGCCCGCTTCGCCACGGTTCACCAGCCGCGCAACTCGAGGGCGATATCGAGCTTGAGTATCGCGACCGGCTCTATTTTCAGTTCGCTGCGGGAGGCTTTGACATCACGCGCAACGTCATTGCCCTGCGCGGTCTTGGCCTTCCCCGATAGGAGTCGACTCAATGGATATCACGCTCAGCGAAGAGCAGGCTCTTATCTCCGACACCGCGCTCGCGTTCGCGAGGGAACACGCGCCGGCAGCCCGTGTCCGCGAACTCGAAACGAGCGCACACGGCTTCGATCGCCACACCTGGAAGCAAATGGCCGAAATGGGCTGGTGCGGCGCCGTACTGCCTGAACAATACGGCGGCGCTGGACTGGGGCTGCTCGAACTGTCCCTCATTGTCGAGGCACTCGGGCAGACATCGCTGCCGAGCCCGCTGTTTGCGACGGTGATCGAGGCCGGGCTGCTTCTAGCCGATGCTGCAAGCGAAACTGTGAAGTCGCAGTGGCTGCCGCAAATCGCAACGGGCGAGGCGCTACTCACTGTTGCGTTGCTTGAATCTTCCGGTCGCCTCGCCCCAGAGGACGTAGCGCTCCAACTCTCTGCGAAAAATGATGGACTGCAACTACACGGCACCAAGCTCTTCGTGCGCGATGCCGGGGCTGCGACGGCCATCGTCTGCGTGGCGCGAAGCGGGCCGGCACCCACCGACCTTTCGCTGGTCCTGATTCCGGCCGACGCGAGCGGAATTTCAAGAACCCGCATGATCGCAGCCGGGGGCGAGGCACTCTGGCAACTTGAATTCCAACACGTGCGATGTGAGCGGTCCGCTCTGATCGGCGGGTTGAATACTGCCTGGCCAGCGATTCAGGCCATGATCGCCCGCGGGGCGGCCCTCAAGGCTGCTGAGCTGACGGGAATCGGACAGGCGGCACTCGATCTCACCGTGGACTACGCCAGGAACCGGATTCAGTTCGGCCGACCGATCGGCACCTTCCAGGGCGTTCAGCACCACTGCGCCGAAATGGCCCGCGATCTCGCCGTCACCCGACTACTCGCGCGCCAGGCAGCGGTCAGGTTGTCGAGCGGACGCGATGCACGCAGAGAAGTATCGATGGCGAAGGCCAAGGCGAGCGACGCTGTCCCAGCCCTTACCCGCACCGCTCATCAGATTCATGGCGCGGTCGGTTACTACCGTGACTATCCGCTCGAACTCAGCTACCACCGTGCAATCGCGGCTGCCGCGAGCTACGGTACGGCCGCTGACCACCGGCGCACCCTCGCCCGCTTACTGCGCGAGGACCCACAGGCCTTTCGTGGAGATAACCCGTGAGCTATCAATACATCCGGGTCGAGCAGGACGATCATGGCGTAGTTCTTCTCACCATTGACGACCCGGCCGCAAAAAACGCGGTCAACTGGGCCATGAATGCAGAACTGGTCCAGGAATTCGCGCGCATCGAGCGTGACCCGACCGCTCGAGCGCTAATCATCACCGGGTCGGGTACGATCTTCTGCTCGGGCGGCAATATCCGCAGGATGACCGCCGAGGGAAAATCACTCGAACCGCCCGATCCCACGCTGCGTGAGGAACTGTTTCCCTTTGAGGCCGACATCCGCAAGGTGGTGGTCGATTTGCGCCGCCTGTCCAAGCCAGCAATCGCTGCCGTTAACGGTCCCGCGATCGGCTCGGGCATCGGCATCGCTGCCGGCTGCGACATCCGGATCGCATCCGCCCGCTCACGCTTCGGCTGGGTCTTCACGCGTCGAGGTATCGTGCCCGATGACGCAAGCCTGGCGCTCATGCCACAGTTGATCGGCTATGCGAAGGCGTATGAATGGGGCGTGACCGGGCGCACACTCACTGCCGACCAGGCCCGTGACATCGGGTTTGTCAGTGAGGTGGTTGAGCCGGAGCGGTTGCTCGAGCGTGCCCGCGCGCTCGCCATGGAGATTATCGTCAACGTACCACCAATCACCGCGCAGGCCTTCAAACTTGCCCTCACCGAGGCGCTAGGGCGACCGCTCGAGGACGGCGTGCGGATCGCCGAACGTGCTCAGCGGGTGGTGCGCGAAACCCGCGATCACCACGAAGCGTTGAAAGCTTACGCTGAGAAACGCCCGCCGGTCTGGCAGGGGCGCTGACCGCCGTCGGGTTTGCAAGGCTGGGTTTATGTTGTATAAGCCCCGCGCGGCCTCCGTCCGTGCGCGAGGTACGCCCGTCTGCCCCCACCGGAACCCCCCATGGATACTGCCTATCTGATCGAAGTCGCCAATCTGCTGCTCCGCTGGGCCCACGTCATTACCGCCATGGCGTGGATTGGCTCATCGTTTTACTTCGTGATGCTGGACAACAGCCTCTCGCCCCCCGAGCACGACGACCTGAAGCAAAAAGGCGTTGACGGTGAAATGTGGGCGGTTCACGGAGGCGGCTTTTATCACTCCAACAAATACATGGTGGCGCCGCGCTGGCTCCCCCTTCCACAAAACCTTCACTGGTCGTTCTGGGAGAGTTATTCCACCTGGCTCACCGGCTTCGCGCTCTTTACGACCCTCTACCTGTTCAACGCCGGCACTTATCTGATCGACAAGAGCGTGTATGACTGGTCGCCGATGGCGGCGGGTGCGTCGGCGCTCGGCTTTCTGCTGGCGTTCTGGCTGATCTACGACGGCATCTGCCGGACCCTGGGCCAGCGCAAAAATGGCGATCTGATCGTGGGCGCTGCTGTGACGCTTTTTATCATCGTGGCATCGTGGCTCGCCTGCCAGCTGTTTTCCGGGCGCGCCGCATTTCTTCTGGTGGGCGCGATGATCGCCACCGCCATGAGCGCCAACGTGTTCTTCTGGATCATCCCCGGCCAGCGCAAAGTGGTGGCCGCCATGACCAGCGGTGAAAAATACGACGCCAACGCCCTGGCCATCCACGGCAAGCGTGGCAAG
>JALREG010000299.1 GCA_023253905.1 Burkholderiaceae bacterium | reverse complement strand
TTTAAATCAGTAAGAGTATGACATACCGGACATTTGAATAAAACAGCAGAATCATGGGAACCCCATGATCCTGTGTCAACATGCGGATAATAACGCAAATCGCTTAATTCTATTTCTAACAGAGCATCGCACCCACCACCGCCAAGTGCGCGCTCATTCAGAACGGTCGCTTCGATGTGCAGCCCATCTATTACGTGGGCGGCTACGAGCGTGGCTTTCCGCTCAAGACGGCGGTGCTCGATATCGTCGAGGTCGGCGCGGGGGGCGGTTCCATTGCTGCCGTCGATGCGCAGGGGCGGCTCACCGTGGGGCCGCGCAGTGCCGGCTCCGAACCCGGGCCGGTCGCCTACGGGCGCGGAGGTACCGAGCCTACGGTAACTGATGCCAACCTTGTGCTGGGGCGCATCAGCGATGGCGCCTTCCTGTCCGGGCGGCTGCGTCTGGATCGCGCCGCGTCGGCCGCAGAGATCGAAACGCGCGTTGCCCGGCCGCTGGGATATGAAGGCGAGACCGGGTGCGATATTGCCGCGCAGGGGATCCTCGAACTCAGCGCTGCCGCGATGGCCGGCGCGATCAAGGAAATCACCATCGAGCGCGGGCTCGACGTGCGCGACTTCACCCTGATGGTGTTTGGTGGAGGCGGGCCGCTTTTCGGGTCAACGCTTGCGAGGCAGCTCCACATCCCGACGGTGGTGGTACCGCCTCATCCGGGCAATTTTTCTACGATCGGCATGCTGATTGCGGGGGCCCGGATCGATCTCGCGCGCACCCTGGTGTCGGCGCTGAGCGACGATGCGTTGCCCGCCATCGATCATGAATTCAACCAGCTGGAGCAGTCCGCCAGAACCACCATGGCGGCTGAACTGCAGGCGCCGTCGGTCTATTTCGAGCACTGGCTGGAGGCGCGCTATCGCGGCCAGACCCATACGGTTCGTGCCGCCTACGCGAAGGGGAAAGGTGCGGCCGCTTTCCGAGAGAGTTTCGAGGAGACCTACCGCCGGCGCTTTGGACATCTGAATGCAGACTGCGATGTGGAGGTGCTGGGGCTGCGTCTGGGTGCCTCGGCGGCCGTGCCGTGCCCCGAACTTTCCGATCTTCTCGCGCGGGCGCCGAACACCCCGCCCCAGCCTGTGGCCCATCGAAACGTGTATTTCCCCGGGCATGGCAGGCTGACGACGCCGGTCTGGCGACGCGACCAGCTGCCGGCGGGCTTTTGTCTGGACGGGCCCGCTGTGATCGAAGAATTCAGCTCCACCACCATTGTGCAGCCGGGTGATCGCGTGAGCGTTGGAACGCTTGGCGAACTGCGCATTGCCACCCGCGAGGGGGATACGCCATGACCACGCTGACCACCCTGGGCGGAGTACCGCCTGCCGCGCGCGGATTTGATCCCATCACCCTGGAAGTGATTGCGCAGGAGCTGGTTGCGATCCCGAATCAGATCGATCGAAACATCACCCGCACAGCGTTCAGTGCTTTCATCAGCGAGTACAAAGATTACTCGGTCGGTATCGTTGATGCGGAGGGCGCGCTGATCTCGCAATCGCGCGGCAGTCTGGCAATTTTCGTTGCCAATGCGCTCGGGACCGCGGTGCGAGACGGCCTCGCGATCTATGGCGCCGATCAGATCGGAGAGGGCGATGTCATCATCTCCAATCACGCCGGCACGCTGGGCCAGCATCTGAATAATGTGGTGATGTACACCCCGGTGCGCGTGGGTCCCGAACGCGAGCTGGTGGCTTTTTTCTGCGTGCTGATGCACTGGCTCGATATCGGCGGAATCATGATCGGCTCGTGCAGCTCCACCACCACCAGCGAAATCTTCCAGGAGGGCCTGCATCTGCGTACGGTCCGCCTGATCGAGAGCGGTCGTCGCAACATCGACATGTTTCGGGTGATTCAGTACAACACGCGCTTTCCCGAGATGCTGATGGGCGACATCGAAGCGCAGATCGGTGGCTGCCAGCTCGGATGCAGAATGGTGGCCGATATCGCCGAGCGGCATGGTGCGGCCACATTGCGCGCGGCGGTACGGACCATGTGGGGGCAATCCGAGGCCATGGTGCGCGAGGCGCTACGCACCGCGCCGCCAGGCGACTACAAGGCGAGTGCATTTCTGGATAACGATGGCATCGATCTTGATACGCCGGTACCCATTCATGTCACGGTACGGGTACGCGAGGATGCGCTCACTGTTGATCTGTCCGACGTGGCGCCCCAGCGACCGGGCCCGCTCAATGCCGGGCGTAATGGTGGCGCGGTGGCGGCTGCACGGATTGCCGTCAAGTATCTGTTCTCGCCTGAGCGCGCGGTCAATGAAGGTGACTTTCAGGCGCTCCGCGTTGAGATTCCCGACGGCACTTTCATTTCTGCAACCGGCACGGCCCCGCTGGGTTCATCGGGCAACATGATTCCCACGGTGGTGGACACGATCCTCCACGCTCTGGGGCAGGCATTCCCCGAGCGCGCTGCGGCGGCGCATCACGGCACCTACGGCGTGCATGCGTTTCATGGTCGGCATCCCGAGACCGGGCTGCCGTTCTACAACCTTGACACGATCTGTGGCGGTTGGGGGGCAACGGCTGATGCGGACGGCTATGGTCCATCGCGATCCAATGTGCACGGCGACACGGCCAACGTGCCGATCGAAATGCAGGAAGCGTTCTGTCCTTACCACTTCGAGTCTTACGCAATGCGGCCCGATTCGGGCGGCGCGGGCCGGTATCGGGGTGGCCTGGGGGTGGAGAAGGTCTATCGCGTCACGGCGGCTTGCCGGCTCAATCTCAAGATCGACCGGACCCGCTGCCCGCCCTGGGGGCTCCATGGCGGGCGCGAGGGCCAGGTGAGTGATGTGCTCCTTGAGCGCGCCGACGGCAGCGTCCAGCGCATTCTCAAAGGGGATCATCCCCTGCAACCCGGCGATCGCGTACGGGTGAAAACCGCTGGCGGCGGTGGTTACGGTCCGCCCTGGGAGCGTGAACCCGAGCGCGTGCTGGACGATATTGAACTCGGTTTTGTGTCGATCGAGGCGGCGCGCGCCGACTATGGCGTCGCGGTCGATGCACTGGGACGACTTGACCCGGCAACCACCCGAACCCTGCGCGAGGCAATGGCCGCGCGGGCTCATGAATCACCTCTTACCTGTCATGGAGACTCAAGATGATCCCAGCCGAAAAGCATCACCCCGATCGCCGCCGCCGTGCAGTGCTGGGTGCGGGGGTTGGCCTTGCCGCAGGCGCCGGCTTCGCGCTGCCCGCACAGGCGCAGGAGGCTTTCCCGTCGCGCCCGATCCGGATCGTGGTCGGCTTTGTGGCGGGCGGCGTCTCCGACGTGCTGGCCCGACTGGTTGCCCCCGAGCTTCAGAAGGCGCTCGGTGTGTCGGTGCTGGTGGAAAACCGCCCAGGTGCCTCGGGCATGATCGCGGCCGGCCAGGTGGCCAAGTTGCCGGCTGATGGCTACACGCTCTACATGGCGCCCAACACGCATCTCATCAATCATGCGATCAATCCGAATACGCCGTATGACTCAGTCAAAGACTTCACGGGCATCACGCTCCTCACCACCACGCCCAACATGCTGGTGGTGAAAGACGACTCACCCTATCGGACGGTTGCCGACTTCGTTGCGGCCGCTCGGGCCAAGCCAGGCGAGCTCTCCTACGCGACCTCCGGCATCGGCACCACCGTGCACTTTGCGGGCGAACTGCTCGCGTTTCAAGCGGGCATCAAACTCAACCACGTACCGTTCAAAGGCGCCAATCAGTCAATCGAAGCGGTGGTGGCGGGACATGTGCCGGCGTCGGTGTCGGCGGTGAGTTCCTCCATCGGCTTCATTCGCGGCGGCCGCGTGCGCGTGCTGGGCGTGATGGCGGAAAAGCGCTCGGCGCTGCTGCCCGATGTCCCCACGTTTCGCGAACTGGGCTTCAAAGACCTGTTGAGCGAGACCTGGTTGGGACTCCTCGGGCCAGCAGGCATGCCGCCTGCGGTGTCGGGGCGACTGAATGCCGAGCTCACGCGAATTCTCCAGACCGCTGAGTTCCGCGAGAAGGTGCTCAACACAGGCAATGAGCCGGTGGGTCTGGGGCTCGCTGCATTCCAGGCACAGATGGCGCAGGAACTGGAAGGCTATATTGCTCTCGCCAAAAGCGCAGCCATCAAGGCGCAGTAAACCTCAGGAACTCAGCCATGAAACTGATCAGCTTTTTTACGCAGGACGGTGCCGAGCATATTGGTTCGGTGGTTGACGACGGTCGGTCGGTGATCGACTTCACCGCAGCCGATACGTCCGCGGTGTTTCGCAGCATGCTGGATCTGATCGATGCGGGGCCAGCCGGGCTCGAGCGCGCGCGGGAGGCTGAGCGTCGGGGTGCGGTGCGTCACGGAATCGAGCAGGTCCGGTTGCGTGCGCCGCTTCCTGAGCCGCGGCAGATGCGTGATTTTCTGTCTTTCGAAAAGCATCTGCGGCAGGCGCGCGCCAATCGTCATCTGCTGGGCATTGCGGGCATGCCCAGCGACCCGGCCAAGGTCGAACTTCCAGAGGTCTGGTATCGGCAGCCCATCTACTACAAGTGCAATCGCTTCAGTGTGGTGGGGACCGGCACCGATGTGGTCTGGCCGCGCTATTCATCCGTGATGGACTA
>JALREG010000282.1 GCA_023253905.1 Burkholderiaceae bacterium | reverse complement strand
GAAACTGGCCAGCTCTACACCGGCTCGTTCATGGACTACGCCATGCCGCGTGCCGATGTGCTGCCCGATTTCATTTCGGAAACCGACGAATCGCAGCCCTGCACGCACAACCCCCTGGGCGTAAAGGGTTGCGGTGAATCCGGCACCATTGGCGCACCGGCGGCCATCACCAGCGCCATGCACGATGCGCTGGCTCCTTTGGGCGTGCATCATCTTGAAATGCCGTTCACGCCTGAAAAGGTGTGGCGTGCGCTTCGCGAGGCCCGCCTCCCGAAGGCCGCCTGATGAACACGGCTGCCGATGAGCATGCACCCCTGCGCGCAGAAGTAGCCGAGCGCCTGGCCGAGCTCAGCCGCTGGGCGGCAGGCCTGCGCCCTGAGCAGCTACCGCCGCGGGTGCTGTCGCAGGCGGTCCTGATTCTGGGGGACAACATCGCCGCCATGTTGTCGGCGGCCGACGAGCCCGAGCTTCGCGCCTACCACGAGCAGCTGCTCGCAGCGGGTGGCGCAGGCGAGGCCACCCTCTTTCGGCGCGGAGCACCGAAGGTCACCCTCACCGACGCGGCCGTGGGTAACGGGCTCGCCAGCACCTGGAACGAGCTCGACGACGGATACACCCGTACCGCGGTTCATCCCGGTGCGCTCAGTCAGCCGCTCATCCTTGCCGCGGCCGAGGCTGGCCGCCTGCCCCTGTCGGCGATGCTGCGCGCAACCGTCGGCGCCTATGAAATCGGCACCCGCTTTGCACGCGCCTGGCACGGCACGCTGCCGCGTCTGCATCCGCACGGCGTTTGGAACACTGTCTGCGCAGCGGCGGGTCTTGCGCTCATCCGCAACTACAGCGCCGAGCAATTGCACCGCACCCTCACGACCGCAGCCAGCATGGCCTCCCCCGGGCCTTACAGTCATCCCATCGAAGGGGCTCTGGTGCGAAACGCGTGGCCGGCGGCGGGATCGTGGTTGGGGATCTTCGCCTGTGACCTGGCGCGGATCGGTATCGCCGGTACACCGGGCGGGCCCTATGACATCTTCACCCGGGGTCTGGGCGCGGCGGTACGCGCAGACGAACTGGTGGTCGGGCTAGGTTCTGAGTGGACCACCTGCGATGGCTATCACAAGCTCTATGGTGCTTGCCACCACTCGCACGCGGCCATGGAAGCGATCGAGTCAATCTTCACCCGTCGGCCCGAATTACGCGGCGGCGCTCGCGTACGCGAGGTCACGGTGGAGGGCTCTGCAATGGCCATGAATTTCAATAACACCGCGCCTGACACCACGCTGGGCGCCAAGTTCTCGATTCCGCATGCCATTGCTGCCACGCTCGCACACGGTGCGGCTGCACCCGACAACTTCCTGGATGCGAGCCTGCGTGACCCCGCCGTTCTCGCTCTCCGGCCGCGCGTACGCCTGTCGCAGCTCCCCGAGGTGAAGCCCTGGCCGCTTGACCGGCCCGCGCGCGTCACGCTTGAACTCGACGATGGCGAGCGCCTCACTGAATTCTGTGAGGCCGCACTCGGTAGCCCGGCACGGCCGCTGGAGGCCGATCGAGTGCTCACCAAAATTCGTGAACTGTCATCGCGCGACGCACCGGGGCTCGAGCGCGCCGTCGTGACCTTACGCGAGCATATCGAGGGCGGGACATCACCCGATACATCACCCGCGTCGAGTACCGACCGCTGGATTGCCAGTTTTTTCGCCGGGCACTGATCCCGATTGCTGGCAGCGCTGGCGCATCGCGCGCCGCACATGATCGCCGCTCAGAGCGCGGGCCAACGCTCATGCCAGGGCTCTGCGCGCTCCCACTGCGCGGCAAGCGCGCAGAGGCGTGCATCGTCGGCCCATCGACCGACCAGCTGTAGCCCATTGGGTAGCCCCGCTGCAGACTGGCCGCAGGGGAGCGCAATGGCGGGGAGACCCGCCGCGTTGACAAAGCCCGTGAACACCGCGTGCCCGCGCGGCCCCACCCGCATCCCGGCAATCGAATCCGGGAAATCATGCTCCACCGGCCAGGGCCAGGCAGCGGTGGCAGGGGTGAGCAAGACATCATGGTGAGACAGACATTCACCGAGCGCCTGCCTGAGCTTCGCCATCGATTCGAGCAGGGCCACCACCGTCGTCCCCGGTAAGGCGGCGCCCGCGTCGGCGTTCGCCTGCGCAACCGGAGACAGGAGCGCCCGATCAGCCGAGCGGGCCTGCAGCATGCGGGCCAGTCCGCATTGCGATAGCTGCATCCAGCGCTCGTTGATCTCGTCGGCAATCTCCCACTGGCTGGCACGCTCAACCCGATGACCCAGCGCGGCGAACCGGCCCGCGGCATGCTCAACCTGCGCTGCGATCATCGGGTCCACCGGTGCGCGACCAAAGGTTGGGATATGCAGAATTCGAAGGCGTCCCGGATCCGTCAAGGGTTCAAAGGGGCGATTCAGGAAGGCCTGTGACTCAGGGTCGTGCGGATGCGGTGTGGCAAGCGCACGAGCGAGCAGCATCACATCTGCAACCGTACGGCCGATCGGTCCGCACACCTCGTAGTGGAGAAACAGCGGCGCAAGTCCACCCGCTCGGGCGAGACGCCCCACCGAGGGCTTGTAGCCCACCAGGCCGGTATGCGCGGCCGGGCGTCGGGTGGACCCGCCGCCGTCGGTGCCAAGGGCAAGCGGCCCAAGGCCCGCTGCGACCGCGGCAACCGCTCCCCCGCTCGAGCCGCCGGCGGTGAGCCTCAGATCCCAGGGGTTTCGTGTGACGCCGAACACCGCATTGCTGGTGTGGCCCACCATCGCGAATTCAGAGCAATTGGTTTTACCCAGGATGACTGCGCCAGCGGCCCGCAAGCGTGCCACCGGCAATTCATCGGCAGTCGGAACATGGTGGGCGAATACCGGACTCCCCCAGGTGCAGCGCAGCCCACCAACCTCCAGATTGTCTTTGATGGTGAGCGGTACGCCATCGAGCGGGCCCAGTGCGCGCCCCGCTCGCCAGCGCCACGTACTGGCGGCTGCAGCCGTACGTGCGCCAGCCGCATCGAGCGTGACGATCGCATTGATCTGGGGATTGACGGCAGCGACCCGTTCGAGCACCGCTTCGAGCACCTCGGAAGGGGTCAGCGATCCAGTGGAAAACTGCGCGCCGAGCGCTTCAGCGCTCAATCGCCAGAGCGGGTTCTGATTCGCCGCCGGCACGGTCATTGGGCGGGCGCACGCGCGATCAGCGCAACCAGCCCGCCGCCGGGCGGTCCCTGGTGCTCGGCACCGCCGGACACGAAGATTCGGGTATCACCCAGCACCCCCGCAACCAGGCCACCCAACGCCCCGCGGATATGGCGTTGGGCGTGAATATCGCCGTCCTGCCACATGGTGTGACGGTGGCCTCGCACCATGCCGCTTGCATCGGGCTCACACTTGACCAATGCACAGGCGATCCGACCGAGCGCTGGCGCCCGACTGTCGCCGCGACAGTCAATGCCGAGTTCATCGAGGCAGGCGTAGATCCCGTTGATGTCGAGCGCGTCCACCATGATGTGGTGCGCGATGATGAAGTCGCTGTCCCAGCCGTCGGCGTTCCCGAATACCACCACCTCGTTCATCGTGACCTCAATGCCCGATGACACGCTCGCCCGCCCACTCCAGATATCGGGCCGGGCAAGAAACAGCGATTCATCGATTTGCGCAGCAT
>JALREG010000199.1 GCA_023253905.1 Burkholderiaceae bacterium | reverse complement strand
CCCAGCCTCTTTATATGTACCCACTTTGACCGTTTGTGTTTTGACACCAAGTTTACTCATAAGTTCACTTGCATCAACACTTTGCATAATCACACCGATACTCCCTACCATGCTTCCAGGATTTGCGATGATTTTTGAAGCCCAGATAGAGCGTCAGCGCCTCCTCGAAAACCACCGTGGGCCAGGTGAGCCCGGGCACCGACTCCACACCCGAGAAGAGGCGCGGGAAGCGGCCTACCTCGGATTCGTAATCCTGTTGCCCGCGCTCGACGATGAGATCGCGCGTCTTGCGGCTGGCGATGATGTTGGTCGCACCATAGGCGCTCGCGCCCAGCACGCGCACCGCATGGTAGTGCGTCAAAGTGACGTACTTGATGGGCAGGTCGGTGATTTCGCGTATGTGTTTGATCAGCGCCTGCGCCATCACTGGCGTGGCCGTGGTGTCGATCACCATCACTGATTCGTCGCCAATGATCACGCCCGAGTTCGGATCACCCTCGGCGGTGTAGGCATAGGCATTGTCGGACAGCCGGGTAAACGAGATTTTCTTGGCTGAGAGGTCAGCTTTCGAGGCGAACTGTTTGCTCATGTGGGGGTGTCTCCGCAGAATTCGGTTGACCGGCAAGCCCGTCCAGCCCATCAAGCCAGAGGCTTGCGGCGAGATCGGCGAACCGTTCGTGGCTGACCGGCCCGTCAGGCTTGAGCCAGGCAAACGTGAAGTTGATCATACCGAGAAGCGCCATGGTGATGACGCTGCGTTCGGCCGATACGGTGGAACCGGGCGCTGCGCGCTCAATGAGCGCACCCAGGGCGGCCACCATGGCGCGCTGCTGGGCGCGCACCTGCTCCGCCTGCTCGGGTGACAGGAACCGCAGGTCATGAAGGAGCGCAGCGTGGTAGGCGTGTGAATGGCGGTATTCGGCCATGAGCGCGCGCAGGGTTGCGCGGAGTACGTCGCGCGGACGGTCGGCGCTGCGTGAACTCTCCTGCGCCGCGATGGCGGCGAGGCGGCGGGTGTAGCGATCAAGCGCCTCGAAAAGCAGTGCCTGCTTTCCCGGGTAGTAGTGGTAAAGCGTTGCCTTGGAGACCTGGCAGGCGGTCGCGAGCATCGACATCGATGCCGCCGCATAGCCGGTTCGCGCAAACGCCTCGACGGCGCGCGCAAGAATGCGGTCGCGCTGTGCGTCGTAATCGGCGGCGCGCGGGCGGGCCATCAGCGTTCGTCGAAGCTCAGCCGCACTTCGGGCGTCACCGGGTGCGCCTGACAGCTGAGTACAAAGCCCCGGTCGAGCTCATGCTGCTCCAGTGAATACTGCTTGTCCATGCGCACCTCGCCCTCGAGCACGCGCGCGCGGCAGGTGCAGCAGACGCCCGCCTTGCAGGCATAGGGCAAGCCGATGCCGGCCGCCATGGCGGTATCGAGAATGCTTGTTCCCTCAAAGGGCACGGTGATGGGCCGCGCTTTGCCGTCGACGATTACGGTGACGCGTGCGCTCGGCGCATCGGAGCCAGCCGCGCTCGGTGAGGCTGCGCGTGCCAATGCGGGGGCGGCTGCCGGCGCGTCGGGGCTCCCAAAGCGCTCGATCCGGATCCGGCCGGGGTCGAGTCCGGCCTCGGCCAGCGCGTCTTCGGCCGCTTCCATCATCGGTGCCGGCCCGCAGACGAACGCGTAATCGATTCCGGGCACGTGAATGGCGGTTTCGCACAGCCGCGCGATCCGCGCGCGATCAAGCAGCCCCGATAAGAGTTCGATATCGGTGATTTCTTCAGAGAGCACATGGAAGATTGACAGCCGGTCCATCCAGCGGTTCTTCAGCCCCTCGATTTCCTCGAGGAACATGATCGAGGACACGGCGCGGTTGCCGTAGACCAGCGTGAACCGGCTCCGCGGCTCGCGCTCGAGCGCGGTCTTGATGAGCGACAGCATGGGCGTGATGCCCGAGCCTCCGGCGATACCGAGGTAATGGCGCCGGCGGGTTGAGGTGAGCTCGATGCCGAAGCGGCCGTCAGGCGTGAGCACATCAATCTCGTTGCCGGCGTGCAGATGGTCGTGGGCCCAGTTGGAAAACCGGCCACCCGCCACGCGGCGGATTCCGACTCGCAGGGTGGCGCTCGCGCGGTATTCCGCGGGCGAAGAGCAGATGGAGTAGGAGCGGCGGAGCCGCTCGCCGCCGACCATGGCCTCGAGCGAGACGAATTGGCCCGCGTTAAAGGCAAACGCCTCGAGGAGCGAGGCGGGGATGGCAAAGCGCACGCTCATCGCGTCGGCTGCTTCAGCGCGCACCTCGGCAATCGACAGTCGGTGCAGGGTGGGTAAAGCCATGTCAGGGTCCGTGCTCAGTACGGCTTGAAATAGTCGAAGGGCTCGGCACACGCGAGGCAGCGATAAAGTGATTTGCAAGCCGTGGAGCCATACTCGGAAAGCAGTTCGGTCTGCGGCGATTGACAGCGGGGACACTCAGGTAGGGGGTCGGCGCCAGATCGCCGGGCGGCCGCCCGCGCGCGCTCGGGCTCGCGCCGGATGAACCGGATGGGGGCAGAAGCGGGGGCAGAAGCGGGGCCGGGTGTGCCTGCGGATGCAGTGAGACAGGCAGGCGGAGCGATGCCGGCCTCAAGGAGCTTTCTGCGCCCTGCCGCGGTGATCCAGTCGCTGCTCCAGGGTGGCGCGAGCGACACCCGTACCGCGAAGGGCGCCACGCCGGCAGCCTCGAGCGCAGCCCCCACGTCATCGCAGATCGCTTCGGTGGCCGGGCACGCGGTATAGGTGGGCGCGAGCGTCACGACCACCCGCTCCGCCTCAATCTGTACCCCGCGCAGGATGCCCAGGTCTTCGAGTGATAGCGACGGAATTTCAGGGTCGCAGACCTGAGCGGCGGCGGCTCGCGCTCGGGTGAGGCGCTCATTTGCCGACAGGCTCACCAGCGCGCTCCGGGGTGTGCGCGCGCAAGCGCCTGCATCTCGGCAAGCATTGGGCCCAGGTGCTCGCTGTGGCGGCCGAGTTTGCCGGTGGACATGAACCGGCTGTCGGCCGGGCGGGCAAGGCCCGCCTCACTCAGCACCGGGTTGACGGTATGGTCCCAGGCGGACTTCAGGCTCGCCACCACCACGCCACGGCCCGCGTCTGCGAGGGCTGCTTCGACGGGGTCCGCGCTCCAGAATTCATTGGTGTAGGGAAACAGTCGCTCGAGGGCGACGGTCATGCGTGCATGCGACAGGTCGGTGCCGTCACCGAGCCGCACCACCCATTGCCCGAAGTGGCGCAGATGAGCGCGCGCTTCATTGATCGAGCGCGCGGCGATTGCCGCCAGCTCGTGATCGGCGCAAGCGGCAAGCGCGGGCCACAGGTGGACCTGGAGTGCCGCGTGCAGAAAGCCGCGCACCACGGTGATCGCATAGTCTTCGCGCGGGCCATTGCCGTTGGGCAGTTCGAGGAGCGTGTAATTGCGAAACGCTGCTTCGTCGCGAAGGTAAGCGAGCGCATCCTCATCGCGGTCCAAGCCCTCGCGCACGCCGGCGAGCGCAAGCAGCAGTCGCGCCTGACCCACGCAGTCGAGCGCGATATTGCTGAGCGCGATGTCTTCCTCGAGGGCCGGTCCGTGACCGCACCACTCGGACAGGCGCTGGCCGTGCACGAGCGCGCTGTCGCCCAACCGCAGCAGGTGCTCGAAGCCGGCGCGATCGGTTGACCCGGCCGCGCTCATCGCGCCCCTCGCGCAGCGCCGGCGCGCGCAGGCCGGCGGCTGAGCGCCGCGGGGTGCTCACATGTGGCGCACTTCATCGGGCAGCTCATAAAAAGTGGGGTGACGGTAGATCTTGTCGGACATGGGGTCGAAGTCCACGCCCTGGTCTTCCGGCTGCGAAGCGATGATGGCCTGCGAGGGCACCACCCATAGGCTCACGCCTTCCATTCGTCGGGTGTACACATCGCGCGCCATCTCGAGCGCCATGCGCGCGTCGGCCGCGTGAAGGCTGCCGCAGTGGCGGTGATCAAGCCCCTGGCGACTGCGGACGAACACTTCCCAGAGCGGCCAGTCGGCAGGCGAAGCAGCGTTACCGTTCATCAGATTTTTTCCTTTCAGCGTCCGCTCAGGCGGCCTCAGCCCGGCTGCGTGCCGCGCGCCTGGCAGCATGTGCGGCCGCGGCCTCGCGAACCCAGGCGCCCTTGTCATGGGCACTCTGCCGTGCCGCGATCCGCTCGCGATTGCAGGGCCCGTCACCGCCCACCACCTGCCAGAATTCATCCCAGTTGATCGGGCCGTGGTCGTAGTGGCCGCG
>JALREG010000128.1 GCA_023253905.1 Burkholderiaceae bacterium | reverse complement strand
AGAAAAAAGGAAGGCAAACAAAATTACTTTCATTGAAAGAAGAAAGCAGGACGATGATATTTTATGAATCGCCTTTCAGATTGGTAAAAGCACTTGAGGAATTTAAGGAGCATTACGGGGCAGAGAGAACCGCGCGGGTTTGCGCGTGAACACTCCGGACCCGGGCCCGAAGCATGAGCCCCCCGCCGGGTACGCCGACCAGTTCGTCGCCCGCCCGCACCTGCCCCGCATGGACGGTACCCGTTACCACCGTGCCAGTACCCTCGACCACAAAGACGCGGTCGATTGCAATCCGAAAGCCTTGCTGAGCGGTCGCTTCGCGTGAGGCATGCTCGGCGCGTGCAAGGAGCGCATCGCGAAGTGCCGCGACCCCCTCACCGGTTTGCGCGCTCACCTGAAAAATCGGTGCCTCGGCAAAGCGGGTGCCCGCTGCAAGCGCTGCGAGTTGTTCGCGTACGCGCTCGAGCTGCGGCGGCTCGGCGCGATCGGTCTTGGTGATCACGAAGCTTGCTGCGGGCACTGCGAGCAGTTCAAGAATGGCAAAGTGTTCGCGCGTCTGCGGCATCACGCCATCGTCGGCGGCCACCAGCATGAGCGCATGATCCATCCCCGTGGCGCCGCTCAGCATGGTGTGAACCAGACGCTCGTGGCCCGGTACGTCGATGAAGCCCAGGCGCGTGCCGCCGGGCGCATCGAGAAACGCATAGCCCAGCTCGATGCTGATGCCGCGACGCTTTTCTTCGGGCAGCCGATCGGTATCGACACCAGTGAGCGCGCGCACCAGCGTGGTCTTGCCGTGGTCGATATGACCCGCAGTGCCGATGATCACGACAGGAGCCGGGCGAGCTCGGGCAGCTGTGACCCGAGCTCGGTTTCATCTTCAAGACAGCGGCAATCGAGGAGCAGTTGCTGCTCGGCGATCCGGCCGATCACCGGGCGATTGAGCGCGCGCAGGGCCTGCTCAAGCGATTCAAGCGCTCGCCCCGCGCCCCGCTTCTGGACCGGCGCGATCGCAAGCCCTGCCGAGCGGAGGCTCTCCACTGGTAGCGACCCCGATCCGATCTGTCCGAGAAGCTCGCAGGTCCGAACCGTGAACCGTGGTCCGACCGCCTCGGCAAGCGCTGGCAGAAGCCGCTCGGCGCAGCCGCGAATCGCATCGAGCGGCCGCGTAAGGAGCCTGAGCGTTGGCAGATCCTGCTCGAGACGTTCGGGACGCAGATAGAGTCGCAGCGTGGCCTCGAGCGCGGCGAGCGGAAGTTTGCTCATGCGAAACGCGCGCTTCATGGGATGTCGACGGATGCGGGCAATCGCCTCACGCGAACCAACGATAAGCCCCGCCTGCGGACCGCCCAGAAGCTTGTCGCCACTGAAGGTGACCACATCGCAGCCCGCAGCGAGTTTCTCCTGGGGGAGCGGTTCGCGAGGCAGCCCCCAGCGCGCGAGGTCCACCAGCGATCCACTGCCCAGATCAGTGGCCACCGAGAGGCCGCGCGCATGCGCGAGCGAAGCCAGCTCACGCTCATCGACGCTGGCAGAAAAGCCCTGGATTGCATAGTTGCTGGTGTGCACCTTCATGAGCAGCGCGGTGCGTGGGCCGATGGCCGCTTCATAGTCGCGCAGATGCGTGCGGTTGGTGGTGCCGACCTCAACCATCTTCGCGCCAGCGCTTGCCATCACATCAGGCATTCGGAAAGCCCCGCCGATCTCGACCAGTTCGCCGCGCGAAACGATTACTTCGCGGCCGCGCGCAAAGGCAGCGAGCGTGAGCACCACGGCCGCCGCGTTGTTGTTGACGAGGGTGGCGGCCTGCGCGCCAGTGATCGTGCAGAGCAACTCCTCCACGATGGCGTCGCGATCGCCGCGTCCGCCCGAGGCGAGGTCATATTCGAGGTTGTTCGGCCCTGCCATCATCGCGGCGAGATGGGCGAGCGCCTCGGGTGCGAGAATTGCACGGCCGAGATTCGTATGAATCACCGTGCCGGTGAGGTTGATCACGCGACGCATACGCGGAGCGAGTTGCGCGCTCACGCGGGCGCGAAGCTGCCTGATGAGCGAATCCACGCTCACCTCGGCGATGGGCAGCGTGCCGTCAAGGGCACGCTCACGGAGCGTCTCCAGAAGCGCACGGGCCTCGGCCGTCACCAGCGTGTGGCCATGCTCAGACACGAGCGCTACGCCCGCGGGCGCGCGCAGCAGTCGGTCAATGGAGGGAAGGTCTTTTGGTCTGGCCTTCGAACCGTCGACGACGGATTGCGCGGGCCGGTCCATCAGCGCGGACCCGGGTCGGGGGGATCGGGCGGTCGCACCGCGGCCGATATCTCGGCGCGCGTGTGCGGGTGACCCTCTGCCGCGCCGTCTGCGCTGTCGTCGGTCTGACGATCGGGCTCACCGAAGAGCAACATCAGATTGACGCCGTGGCGGCGTGCCCCCGACTCTGAAACCAGCAAATCGAGTGTGACGGTGGCGAGGTCGTCGGCCGTCGCATCGACATGCGGGTCGCGATCAGAGTGGAAGATCTTGAGATAGTGGCCGCAGCTGTCGCAGACCTCGGCCTGCGCGACCGCCGAGGCTGCCGCCTCGGTGTCGGGCTCGTCGGCCGCGCGCTGCAATGATTGATAGGTGATGCCCTGCGTGGACAGACAGTGCGCGCATTTGATCCGCACCATGTGCCACTGCAGTCCGCAGAGCGAGCACCCGAGGTAGCGCTGGCCCAGCAGATCGCCAGCGTTACGGGTGACGCTAGCCACCGGTTTACTCGCGCAGGCCGGGCAGACGGTTTCGTCTTCGATGCGGCCAAAGGGCTGGCCGCGGCCGATTGCGCTCGCCTGGACCGATAGCAGCAGATGCGTGAAATACACCTGTAGCCCGGCCGCCACCAGCGGGGCGGCTGCCAGATCCAGGCCGCGCGTGACGCCCGCAAGCAGGCAGTCGGCCTGCGCCTCCAGCCACGAGTCTTCGGCGCGGGCAACCCGCCCGATCGTGTCGCGGGCTGCGGCAGGAAGCGAGTCGGGCAGCCGTGCGAGCAGTGCACGGAGTTCGCTTCGCCAGGCCGGATCGCGCGGAAAATCGATCGCGGCAAGCGGCGGCGCGAGCCGGCTTGCTGCGCGATCAAGCGCTTCATGATCGGGTAAAGCCACAACCGGGCAGGCGGCCAGCTGTGCCTGCTGCGCACTCGCGAGATCGGCTGCGAACAGCAGAAACTCACGCATGGGGTGATTGGCGGCCAGTTGGCGCAGCCGCATCTCACGCTCGGCGAAATGCGTACCGCGCTCCGGCCAGAGCAGATAGGGCGTCTCGCCACCCGAGCGGGCGGCGATTTCTTCGGGCGACATCACCCGTACGGTGGCTGTGACTCCCATCGGGTGATGCTCAACCAGGGGCTTAGCGGCCCTTGGTGACCTCCTGATGCCAAAGCGGGTGGTTGGCCTTCGCCCAGCTCTCGGTGACGGTGCCGCGGGTCATGGCACGGATGGTCCCCTTCACCCAGATCGCCGCATAGACGTGCATGATGGTGCTGAGGATCAGCACCACGGCGGAGATGGAGTGAAACAGCACCGCCGCACGCATGGCTTCCACCGAGAAGTAGGGCGCAAACCACGGCCGCCAGAACATCACGCCGGTGACGAGCAGCACAACCAGCGAGACCGCCATCACCCAGAAGGTGAGCTTCTGCGCGTAGTTGTATTTGCCCACCGGCGGGAGCCCCGATTTATCGCCGCTCAGCATCTTGCCCATGTGCTTGGCCCACTCCCGATCGGCGGCGGTGATCAGGTTGTCTTTCCAGAGCCGGATGAACAGCACCAGAAAACCGATCACCATCAGCAGACCCAGAACCGGATGCAGGATCCGGGTCCAGCTGCCGCCGCCGAAGAGGTTCGAGAAAAAGAACATGGACGGATGGAAGAAAGCGAGACCCGAAAGCGCGGCGAGCACGAACATGAGCGCGATGAACCAATGGTTCATCCGATCGCCGTCCTTGTAGCGTTGCAGGAGCCTGTTCATCACGCTTCCTCCTTCTCAGCCTTATCTTCGACCGGACCGACCTTCATGTAGTGGAAGAAGCCGGCCACCATGGCGCCAATCATGCCGGCGACCGCGAGTGGCTTGGCGAGACCCTTCCAGAGCGACACCATCGGATCGATGCGCGGATTGGCAGGAAGCTCCTCAAGATGCGGCTTGTCGGCGTGCTTGAGCACATACATCACATGAGTGCCGCCCACACCCGCTGGATTGTAGAGTCCCGCATTCTGGAAGCCCCGCTCCTTCAGCTCGCCCGCACGCTTTTCGCCGTAGCTCACCATGTCGTCTTTGGTACCGAACGAAATGGCGCCGGTCGGACAGGTTTTTACGCAGGCAGGCTCGAGACCGACGCTGACGCGATCGGAGCAGAGCGTGCATTTGTAAGCCTTGTTGTCCTTCTGGCTGATGCGCGGCACATCAAACGGGCAGCCCTTCACGCAGTAGCCGCAGCCCACGCAGTTTTCCGAGATGAAGTCGACGATGCCGTTGGCGTACTTGACGATCGCGCCCGGCGAGGGACAGGCCTTGAGGCAGCCCGGATCCTCGCAGTGCATGCAGCCGTCCTTTCGGATCAGCCACTCGAGCGACCCCGCCTTGGGCTCGACCTCGTAGAACTTCATTACCGTCCAGGAGCTGGGCGTGAGGTCAGACGGGTTGTCGTACACGCCCACGGTTTCACCGACTTCATCGCGCAGATCGTTCCAGTTCATGCACGCGACCTGGCAGGCCTTGCAGCCGATGCACTTGGACTCGTCGATGAGCTTGGCGATTTGCGGGATGGCCTGCCGCACCTGGGGGGTGGGCAGGGTTGTGGCCGATCGGGCCACGACGTCCAGGGATTGAAGACTGGCCATGGCTTAGCTCCTCATGCCTTCTCGATGTTGACCAGGAACGCCTTGTATTCCGGCGTCTGGGAGTTGGCGTCGCCGACGAAAGGCGTGAGCGCATTGGCCAGATAGCCGTTCTGCGTGACGCCCTTGAAGCCCCAGTGAATGGGGATGCCGACGTGATGAACCTTCTTGCCGTTGACCTCCATCGCTTTCATGCGTTTGGTGACCACGCAGGCCGCAAACACTTCGCCGCGATTGGACTTCACCTTCACGCGATCACCCTGCTTGATGCCTTTCTCCCGGGCGAGTTCTTCACCGATCTCGACAAACGGCGCGGGCTGCGTGATGGCGTTGCTGCGCGAGTGTTTGGTCCAGAAGTGCAGATGCTCGGTGAGCCGGTAGGTGGTCGCGGCGTAGGGGAACTCCTCTTTCTTGCCGAACGCCTCGAGGTCGCCCTTGTAGACCCGGGCGGCGGGATTGCTGACCGCCTTGGGGTTGGTCGGGCACATCAGGTTCACGCCCACCGGGGTTTCGAAGGGCTCGTAGTGCTCTGGGAACGGGCCCTCACTCATGGCAACCGCGTAGAAGCGCGCGACGCCCTCGGGGTTCATGATGAAGGGACCGACGTTCTGCTCGGGCGCGGCATCGGGCCGGATATCCGGCACGTCAGCTCCGCCCGCCCAGGTGCCATTCCACGCAAGGTACTTGCGCGACGGATCCCAGGGCTTACCCTGCGCATCGGCACTCGCGCGGTTATAGAGGATCCGGCGGTTGGCAGGCCACGAGAATCCCCAGCCCGGGAACACGCCAAGCCCGGAGGGATCGCTCGTGTCGCGCCGCTGCGTGAGGTTGCCGGTGGGACCGAATGATCCGCAGTAGATCCAGTTGCCGCAGGCCGTGCTGCCATCGTCACGCAGCAGCGCGAATCCTGCAAGCTGGGTGCCGGCGGCCACCTGAACGGCACGCGGTGCATCCGGATTTTTGGGATCGGGCGGTGCGAGCAGATTCACGAGCGCCCGGCCGTTGATCTCGCGCAGCACCTCATCCGGCGCCGGAGCCGATGGGTTGGAGTAGTTCCAGGTGAGCGCTGCGATCGGCTCGGGAAGCTTGCCGCCATCCTTGGCATAGAGCTCACGCAGCTTCATGAAGAGCCGCGAGATGATCTCGGAGTCGGCCTTGGACTGCCCAGGCGGATCAACCGCCTTCTCCTTCCAGCTGATCACCCGGCTCGAGTTGGTGAAGGTGCCGGTTTCTTCGGCAAAGCAGCTGGTGGGCAGCCGGAACACCTCGGTGCGGATCTTGGTGGGATCCACATCATTGAGCGGCCCGAAGTTCTTCCAGAACTCGCTGGTTTCGGTCTCAAGCGGATCAAACACCACCATGTACTTGAGCTTGGCCAGACCCGCCGAGAGCTTCTTCTTGTTGGGCACCGCTGCGAGCGGGTTAAAGCCCTGGCAGAGGAAGCCATTCATCTTGCCCTGATGCATGAGCTCGAACATGGCGAGTACGTCGTAGGCGCCATCGCGCTTGGGCACCCAGTCGTAGGCGAAGTCGTTTTCCTTGGTGGCGGCGTTACCGTAGTAGGCCTTCATCAGGCTGGTGTGCCACTTGGGGAAATTCTGCGTGAACGCCATCTGGTTGGGGCGGATTGCCTTACCGGTACGCGCCGCCAGGTATTTCACCCGGGTATCGTCCGAGTCGGTGGGCGCGTTCATGTAGCCCGACAGGTTCTCGGGCAGCGCGCACATGTCGGTAATGCCCTGCACATTGGCGTGGCCCCGGAGCGCGTTCACCCCGCCGCCCGGCCGCCCCATGTTGCCCAGCAGCAGCTGGATCATGGCCATGGTGCGGATGTTCTGCGAGCCCACCGTGTGCTGCGTCCAGCCAAGCGCGTAGAGAATCGTCATCACCTTGTCGGTTGCT